>NZ_LMVE01000001.1:0-60931 GCF_001432185.1 Cylindrospermopsis sp. CR12
AGGGGAGACGATATTTGTTTTACCACTAACAGAAGATTCTAAGTATCCTTATTGTTGCCAACTGACTTTACCCTGTTGGAGTATTGAGGATATAGACCTCAGACGTTGGATTATTGGTTTTGGAGATAAAGTTAAGGTTGTACAACCATTGGAGATTCGGGAACAAATTAAGTTAATGGCGGATGGGATTAATAAGCTATATCAGTAGTTTTGAATGAGTTGTTTTATAAAGAGCAGATGCAAAGAGAAGAGACTTTACAAGGAGGGAGTGCGTTGGCGAAATTAGTCTAAATCTTCTTCAATCAAACCAGCATCTTTCAAAATACTTTTCAGTGTACCCGTAGGTAGATCACGATTTCCATGAACAGGTATAGAAAGAATCACACTCATACCTTCCCTAACATAGATATGATGACTACCTGTAATCCTTTTTAGATTCCATCCATAGCGTTCAACAATCTTACACAGAGACTTACCAGAAACGGATTTCATAAAGATAACTCAATTAACTGTTTTTGTGGTTCAACTTCTTCTTGCTGACTAGCAACTTCTAACCAACCTTGAACAGCATCTTTCAACATTTCTAATAAATGTTCGTAACTTTCACCCCAGGTATGACATCCTGGTAAAGCTGGTACAGAACCACACCATACACCGTCTTCTTCCCAAATAATTGCTTTTATTTTCATAGCCAATTCCTTGAACTAACGATATTTTAGCGCAGAAGGAGTCAGACGTACCAGTTTAATAAAAATGAATAATCGCTGTTTGGGGAGTTGAGGAGGTGCGATCTTATAGCTTATTGTAGGCGATCGCTCTCATATTTTAAATTTCTCCCCATTCCCTAGCATCAATAAAAATAGAAAGATGCTTTTTATTGCTCGTGGCAATAATTACCTAAAGACAATGCGTTTCTATTGATTCCACTTCCCAGAGGGAAGCGGGGAGATTAACAGTGTAAATGATTTTTTGTAGGAGATTAAGGCGTTTCCATTGATTCCACTTCCCAGAGGGAAGCGGGGAACAGCTTTCCAAGACTTCTGACCCGCAGTTAGTTATGAAGTTTCCATTGATTCCACTTCCCAGAGGGAAGCGGGGAGCCGCGCGCCTTACACTTTAAGTTACCTGTAAAAAAGATGTTTCCATTGATTCCACTTCCCAGAGGGAAGCGGGGCACCGAGGGCCAAGAGGCTCTACTCTCCATCACCCACGGTTTCCATTGATTCCACTTCCCAGAGGGAAGCGGGGAGGATTTAAAAAATGACAGCAGAAAAAAATCAGGAGGTTTCCATTGATTCCACTTCCCAGAGGGAAGCGGGGATACAGCGGTTTCTTTGGTCGAGAAATCAAGGCTACGTTTCCATTGATTCCACTTCCCAGAGGGAAGCGGGGGGATATAGAACCCCTGCCCGCTCCAGTAGAACTCATGTTTCCATTGATTCCACTTCCCAGAGGGAAGCGGGGAAAGAAGGTCGTGAAGGTTTTAGCAAGAACGTTCAAGTTTCCATTGATTCCACTTCCCAGAGGGAAGCGGGGAATTTTAATCCATATGCAGAAGAGGAAGAGAAGGAAGGTTTCCATTGATTCCACTTCCCAGAGGGAAGCGGGGTAAATAAAGACCGGATGAGGTTTCACTACCTAGCTAAGGTAGTTTCCATTGATTCCACTTCCCAGAGGGAAGCGGGGCCTCGATGGTACTATCAGGATCTCAAAGATCATTTTGGTTTCCATTGATTCCACTTCCCAGAGGGAAGCGGGGGGTATTTTATACGCCTATTGAAACCGTTAGGTACTAGCGAAAGTTTCCATTGATTCCACTTCCCAGAGGGAAGCGGGGTTATATTTTTGTTCGCTCTGGCCCTTGGCAATCTATCTACGTTTCCATTGATTCCACTTCCCAGAGGGAAGCGGGGTTCTAATACTTCGTTGGGTAATGCGGTGGGTAATGTCAGTTTCCATTGATTCCACTTCCCAGAGGGAAGCGGGGACCCATACTCCTCGACGTGGGAAGAGAGAATATCATCGTAAGTTTCCATTGATTCCACTTCCCAGAGGGAAGCGGGGTCTGGGTAGTAGGGAGCTACTGATAAATGTACAAGATGGTTTCCATTGATTCCACTTCCCAGAGGGAAGCGGGGAGTTCAGCAACTTCTACACAAGTGAGTATGAATTAGGAGTTTCCATTGATTCCACTTCCCAGAGGGAAGCGGGGTGGGATGTGATAATTCTTGTTTTAATGCTCTTTGAGTTTCCATTGATTCCACTTCCCAGAGGGAAGCGGGGTCTGGGTAGTAGGGAGCTACTGATAAATGTACAAGATGGTTTCCATTGATTCCACTTCCCAGAGGGAAGCGGGGACGAATATGTAAACGGGGGTCTCCTCGTTACTGAAAGTTTCCATTGATTCCACTTCCCAGAGGGAAGCGGGGTTCTCTTCTTTCTCAAAACAATACCATACATTTAAAAGTTTCCATTGATTCCACTTCCCAGAGGGAAGCGGGGCATTGGGTTTATCCCAATGGAACAATTATTCAAACGGACGTTTCCATTGATTCCACTTCCCAGAGGGAAGCGGGGGTATAGCTTGTCTAATCCACCAAGAAGCGTAAGTAGAAAGTTTCCATTGATTCCACTTCCCAGAGGGAAGCGGGGTTCAACCACCTGTGGTACAACCACCCAGGACGGAGGAGTTTCCATTGATTCCACTTCCCAGAGGGAAGCGGGGTTAACTCAAGAGGAGAGAAATGTTATACTAGACTCGTTTCCATTGATTCCACTTCCCAGAGGGAAGCGGGGCTAACTCAAACCGAATTGGAAATAGAGGAGATAAAAAGGTTTCCATTGATTCCACTTCCCAGAGGGAAGCGGGGATTCAGAGACTATGGTCAAGGGCCTAAATCTTTGGCTGGTTTCCATTGATTCCACTTCCCAGAGGGAAGCGGGGAGAAGGTTTAATGGGTATCATAAACGATAAATACGGTTTCCATTGATTCCACTTCCCAGAGGGAAGCGGGGCAAACTATTGTTTCTTCGAGGGACTAGAGTTCCACGGGTTTCCATTGATTCCACTTCCCAGAGGGAAGCGGGGAGGGTACGCCCGAGCAGTGGATCTGCCTTATAGATGGGGTTTCCATTGATTCCACTTCCCAGAGGGAAGCGGGGTAACCTTCTAGAGTAATCCCTTTAAACCTCATCGAAGGTTTCCATTGATTCCACTTCCCAGAGGGAAGCGGGGTTGTTTTAATTGTAAGATGTATTCTTACGAGTCCGCACGTTTCCATTGATTCCACTTCCCAGAGGGAAGCGGGGTTTAAAATGTCTATAGACTATCAGTCTATAGCGATCCGTTTCCATTGATTCCACTTCCCAGAGGGAAGCGGGGGGGAAAGCCTTCCCTGACATGTCTTGGGATGTCTCAAGGTTTCCATTGATTCCACTTCCCAGAGGGAAGCGGGGAGGATGTATGAGGTTAGTTTCATCTAACAATTTCAGTTTCCATTGATTCCACTTCCCAGAGGGAAGCGGGGTTGATTGCAGTAAAGGTCTACTACAAGATGCAGTTCTAGTTTCCATTGATTCCACTTCCCAGAGGGAAGCGGGGTATTTCTCATGTCTTGTTTTGATTGCAAATACTATAGTTTCCATTGATTCCACTTCCCAGAGGGAAGCGGGGTCGTAGTACTCCTCCTGCTGGGAGCGATTCTCCCAGGAGTTTCCATTGATTCCACTTCCCAGAGGGAAGCGGGGACCTCCATTTTAAGCCCTTACCCTGACTGGTGTCTAGACCCACTTTGCGAAGGTCAGCAAATTTTCTCTGTTTTTCACCCCTACCACCCTCAAAATAATGGCTGAAACCCTTACACCACAAGGCTGCGAGGTTCCCGACGAAATAATAGGCATTCCAGCGTTTTTTGCTGACCTTCGCATTTCATTCGTTAATCACTGAATTTACTGTCATTAATATCACTTTAGCCCTTAATTAATACTCAATAAATAATCTCAATACTAATCGTTAATTAACCCATCTAGCTATATCATTATAACTGATTCATGCTCAAATAACTAGTATTCAAAAACAAAAATTTTATTGTATATTTTATTTTTGCTTAGACTAAAGTAAACAGATATCATATAGATTAAAACTTTACCTAGCATGAATACTCAGATAATAATAGAATTGGGTAATTGCACTATGGGTACTCCCACTCCCCAAGCTTCTATTTGAGGAATGGTATGTTTAGATAAAGGATAAAATCTAATATTATCCTCTTGTAACTTGATAATCTTTTTCAGTCGGGAATGCAAATCACGATATTGCTGTGTGCTTAGTTGACACTCAAATACGGAATACTGCACTCGCTGACCATAACCTTCTAGTAAATCAGCTACTTTCTTGCGCCTTTTATCATCAGGAACATCGTAGGCAATTACATATAAAAACATAATTAGAAGTACCACTTAATAATACCATAAACTTATAATGTAATTCAGCATAAAATTAAGACATTCTGCTGTAAAGAAAAACTAATGTATTCTATATGGACGATAGTGATGGGCAGGATTGTAAACAAACTGCTTAAAAGCTCTTACCTGTTGAGTGAGTAAGTCCCACTTTGGTTGTTTAGTTCCATCCTCCGTTTGTACTTCCTCTGTCATTCTTTGCAAAAAAGCTTGTAAAAACTTTTTTCTTCCTGAATTATTTAAATAACATCCCCCTTTTATAAACTCAAAATCAGCTCCTACATCAAAAATATTGCGATTGATTAACCACATAACCAATGAGTCTATTAATGGGGAGCGAAACTCTTCAATTAAATCAGAAGCTAATGCTGGATGACCATCATGACCTTGATGCAAACAACCATAGTAAGGATCTAAACCTTGAATTTCTATTAGTGCCAATAGATGATTCCAAAGCACTTGATATCCAAAACTCAACATGGCGTTGACCTGGTTTCCAGGGGGACGACGACTGCGACCTAAAAAAATAAAATTCTCGTTGCTAAGACATTCCCCAAAAGCTGAAAAATATTGGGCAGCACCAGCGCCTTCTATCCCCATTAGTCTCTCACAACTGTCAGCTGATGCAGTTTGCTCTGCTAAATAATTAAGGCTTTCTAAAACACGTTCTAAATTAGCAGATGCTGTTTTTTTCTTCTGTCTTTGCAATAATACTCTACTGTTCTTTATTTTACTTTTAATAATCTCCCTCGCTGTTACTAATTTTTCCATAGCAGAAAGTTGTTGTTGATAACGAGACAGTTGGCGATATCCTCTCGATATTGGTAAAATTCTGCCATAGCAGTAACCCATTCTGGATAAATAGGCAATAGGAATGTCGCGCAACAAACAGGCTCGAACTACTTGAGTGGTTACCTGGGAACTACCAAATATTAGTATCTGTTCTAATAAGGGTAACTGCACTTGTGCTTGTGTAACTTCACCTCTTTTTACCACTAATATCTCTTTTTGCAAGCAAATGTAGCAGTTTTGCTCAGAAACATACAGGGTTTGCATTAACGCCACCAACGTTGTAAATTTGACTTCTTGACAGCAGAATATTCGTTTCCACCAGCTTCCATATCTTTCCTCGATTCTGACTGTAACCACCATACTATCCTATCAGCAATATTGGATACAAAATAAGTAGCAAATGTTATCAGTATTGTATTGATAATAACTGCTGCTAATCCCAAGGGCGCAATCAATAAAATTACCAAGGTGATAATTCCATTAACAACGGCAACAGAAATGTTTCTAAGAGTGGCAGAGCGACGTGAAATATACACAATTATCAAGTTCCTTATTGATTTTTCTCAAGGTGTAAAACTGGGGAGCGGAAAGTATTAAACTTTTTCAATCCGTAGATTAAATTGCTTTGAGATAGAAGACTGCAATGTAACAATATAACACAAGTTTTGTAGCCATAGTCATATACGGCTGAGGTAAGTCAGAAAGTCTACCTAGCACTCACTTCTAGCCATTAACCTTTACCCTAATTGGTGTTCCCCACTAGAGGAAAGTCTGTGATATGTCAAGAATTGTTACAAAACTGAGCTTTTGTTAAAAGTGTACCTTCTAAGTATGTACTATATAGAATAAGCAAACACGAGTTAGAGAAAATGGGTAAGTATAGTGTTGTCACTTTTGCTCCCGTACAAGGTTTCATCGAAAAGTCCCGTAAACTACGAGACTTGTATGGTGCATCCCTGATTTTATCTTATTTAAGTAAAAAAATAGCCAAACATGTGGATCAAGATCCAGATTTAAGGCTAATTTCTCCCGCAAGTCCTAACATTCTCAAGGGAATGCCCAATCGTATTCTAATTAAGGGGGAACTCACAAAAGAAACAGCGGAACGTATTATACTCTCTTCCTGGAAGGAATTACTAAAAGTTTGCCGAGAATGGATAGAGGGTAATATTACCAATTGTGGTCCATATTACTGGGAGAGAGAATGGAGTTTATGGGGTTCCCACGCATGGGAAGTATTCCAAGGCTCTGGTGATACTATTATTGCTGCAATGTCTGACCTAGAAGTTAAAAAGTTATCCCGCGATTGGAGCGCTGTTAATTGGATTGGCGAAAGTTCTAGTTTAAGTGGATCCGATGGTATTGCATTCCCTGACCTGGGCTCAAGTCATCGCAATCCTCAAACTTTGAATTATGGGTGGGAAAAAGAACAAATTGAAAATTTCTATACTGAATTAGCTAGATTAAGTGACAATACGAAGGAAGAAAATCCTGAAGGCAAATTTATTGCAGTCAATGAAAAACTCAGTATTCCCGAACTGGTTAAACGTCTCATAACATGGCACGAAATTCAACATAGAATTGATTTGGAGCGATCGCTCACAAATTTTAGAGAAATACAACGTAAACCAACGGAAACCTTTAAGGGTCAGTGGACAGGATGGTTTATGGGGGATGGTGATAGAGTCGGATATCACTTGCAAAAACTAGCTAGGATGGAAGATCCTGATACTGCAATTCACAATTTCAGCCTAGCTATACGACAATGGGGTAGAGATTTTGAACGAGGATTCGATTTAGGTAAGGTAGTTTATGCTGGTGGTGATGACTTTTTAGGGGTAATTTATAGTCAAGATCCTAGTCTTTCTGTCTCCCCATTAACTGCTTATGAGTGGTTGCTGGGTTTAAATGATACATGGAAAAAACATGAACAAGAAATTTCATTGAGTGTTGGTTTTGTCTGGGTAGCAGGTAGTGTGCCTCAGCGAGATGTTTTACAACACTGTCGGGAAGCTGAAAAAGTAGCTAAGTCTCGGGGAAGAAATAGGATAACTATGCGCATACTATTTAACAGTGGTCAGTATGTTCAGTGGACTTGTCCTTGGGACTATTTGGATATTCTAACCAAATACAAAGACAGAGAAGGAAAAGCAAATTGGAGTCACATTTATCAAGATTTGGCATATTTAAAATCCCGGCGTGCTTTTGATATTGATGATCGTACTAATGTCAATAAAACTAAACTGGTTGAAATAACAGCCTTGGTAACAGCTTTGCATTTTTTAGATCTTTACTTCCCTAGTCAAGATTCTGAACCAAGTTTGGTTACTACCTTGATCAATCAAATGAATAAAAATCAAGAGGAATTAGCTCAAAAATTATCAGGATTTAGTGATGATGCTGATACCATAGAAAAGGCAAAAGCTATTATTGATTGGATTACGGACTTAGTAGAAGTAGGTTGGCATTTATGTTCAATTACTTAATTAGTATTAGTCCTTTGGGACTTATGTATGGCAGTGCGGGGGCATTTTTATCTCCGGAAAACTTAGTAGGTCGCTCTGGTGCTAAATTCCCCCCTGAAGCTGCTACTTTGGCGGGTCTCATATTTAGCATCAATAAGGTCAATAACAAGCGATCTCAAGTAGAATTAAGAGATAATTTGTATGTAGCTGGGCCCTTTTGGGCAAAGTCAGATAATCCACAGAACTTTTTTGTTCCCATACCACGCAATAAAATTATTGGCAAAAAAGAATGGGGAGAGTGGAATATCCAAAATGGCGAATGGTATTTGCCTAACAAGCAGGATAATAAACAAGAGGAGAAGCTAGACTATAAATTGGAGTCAGATTATAATTGGCAAACCATAGAGTCGTGGAAATTACCTACCAAAGAACTAGTCAAAGCTAGTAAACCTAGTAATGATTCTTGTAACCTTGCTAATGATCCTTGGAAATTTGTTTCTTTTCTCCACCCGAAAATTGAGTTTTCAGCAAGACGCGTTGAAAAATCCGATGGATTGTTTTTAGAAAACTCCGTACAACTACCAGATGATGTTTGTTTAGTCTATTTATCCACTTATGATATCGATAATGGTTGGTATAAATTCGGGGGCGAAAATCACATTGTGGAAATAACCTGTAAAAAACTTCAACCCAAAACCAAGGAATTACTCCAACAACCCATTGGTAAAAGTTTTGCCTTATTGACACCGGGAGTATGGGGATCCAACCGTATTTCTCACCGTTATCCCCACCCAGAAGATGACAGTCATCCCTTTCCCCAGGTTGTGCAATTACTCACAGACAAAGCAGTTCCCTATCGTTTTCGTTCCCAGGGAACTTTAGGAAGAGGACGTTATGCTGTACCTGCTGGTAGCGTTTACCTCCTCAAAGAACCCATTAATCAACCGTGGTGGAAATGGGATGAAAAATGGTTTCCTAACGAAGGTTACAGTCTCAAAAAAGTAGGCTGTGGTTTGTGTTTACCAGTAGAAATTCAGGGAATTAACTAAAGGAAGAAAAAATGTACACCAAACAATATGGCATTATAGAAACACTAGCACCCGTTCATGTTGGTGCAACTGCAGGAGAAGAAAGTGGTAATTTGAACCTCATATTCCGTGACCAGTTCACCCAAACGGGGATTATTCCCGGTAGTTCCATTCGTGGAAGATTGCGGGCTGAAACTCGCATTTTAGAAGGAGAAGAAAGGGCAAATCACTGGTATGGTAACGGAGCAGATGACGATAAAAATAACGAATCTATTGTCAAATTTGAATATGCTTCTATTATTTGGATTCCCGTTTTTTGTCCAGGTCAACCCATAGTTTGGGTTACTTCTCCTCGCTTATTAAAACGTTACCAACGTATAGCTGGTGACACGGTAGAAATAAAAAAGAATGGTCAAAATAAACTTCTTCGGGAAATATCAGTTCCCAGGCCCTATACAGGTTCTACCATAATTAAGACCAAACAAGCTACAGGAGGTAAAAGAACTATATTTTTTAACCTAGGATTCTTGGAAATTAATAATACCGAAGATCTATCAGCATGGTTCCCTGAACTTGAACAAAAATCAGCAGTAGTGGTAGATGATGGGGATATTGGAATGATCCATGATATGGCATTATATCGCCAAAGTCGGGTGCGTTTGCAATCGGAACAAAAAGTAGTAGATAAGGGTGGATTTTTCAATACTGAAGCCTTACCTGAAGGCACAATTCTAGTATTTCCCATAGCTATTAGAAACAATATCCAGGGTGAACAAAAATGGCAGGCATTTGGCACTAGTAACACGGGAGATATTTATTTGGGTGGATTAGAGTCCATTGGTTTTGGTCATTGTCAATTAACAGTTAAAGGAGCGTAAATTATGACTTGGAAATCCTATAATTTAGATCAGAAAGCTCAAAAATTAGTTCTTATCTATCGAGATAAAAAAGGTGTGATTGGTCAATCCCATAAAATGCGTAGCACCGTAGCCTACGGTTTAGAAAGATTTTCCGGTGAACACCTGCGACTGTTGAGTAAAAAGAATGATGATGACCAACAAAAAGGTAAGTATTGGCAGGCTACCTGGAAAGAATTCACACAGATTATGAAGAATGCGGGCGTACAATTACCAGAAATACCAACTAATAATGACACCGCACAACTACAAGACTATGCATCTAGATTATGGAACCTATCCATTGATGACCAACGTGTTTGTTTAACCGTGTTAACACAATTTTGTGATAGCTTAGTGTGGTGGACTCAACGCTATAAAAAAGCAGGTGAAAATGATGATTAATGAATTACGTTTAATGAACAGTAATGAAGTCCCCTTAATGTTTCAAGCTCAAGTTGATGGAAGGGGACAGGTTCAGTATATTGCAGATCGGTCAAAGCCAGAAAGATGGGTTGACGAATGGGATGAAGCAGTAGCAAACCTACCTAAATTTGGGACTCATGTGAGAACCAAGGAATATGAGATTTCCTGGCGTTTTCTTGCCAATAGTGGACAAGATGATGATATTATTAGACCTGTAATTGGTGCCAATGGATTTCCCTATTATCCTGGTGCTAGTATGAAGGGGGCATTTTTAAGAAGTTGCACCCGTGAACAAGGTATAAGATATTGTGGAACTCAAACTACCCAGGATACCAAACCAGGTATATTGCGGTTTCATGGTGCATATCCAAAAGATGATAGTTGGCGTGAGGAACAATTAATTGACATAGTTCACCCTCAAGAAGAATGGCAAGTTAAAAATAATCATAGTCATTCTGCATTCCTACAAATTTCCCTATATCAACCAACCCTGGTTTTTGGTATTTCTAGCAATATTGAGTTAGATGATACTGAGTGGCAAACAATTTGGGAGATTTGGGATAAAGCCATACAAAAGGGTATTGGTTCTAGAGTCAGTGCGGGTTATGGTCAACCTGTTATTGCACCAGAACAAAACCAGAATAAATTATTAAGTGTTAAACTAAAGGGCAAAGGTTTAGCATCACAGTTAATAGACAAAAGTGGTGAATTTCGTCCTAATATATTTAAAGCTGCTCTCCGTGGTCATACCCTCAGATTATTAAGTGGAATGACCAATGAAAGAACCGCAGAACAATTAACTAAAGAACTGTGGGGAGGATTTGCAGGAAATAATGGAGCCATAGTAGGAGATTTAGGGATTAGTTTTAATTCGGAAAATTTAGTCATGGGTGAGTTTAGATATAATAATGTCACCATGCCCACCTACGATTTAGAAAGTGGTACCTTAACCATTGTTTGTATGAAAAATCCTTCTCCTGAATATAAAAAGCAATTGAGAATGTTGGCAAAAGCTATTCTGCGATTTAGTATGTTGATTGGTGGATTTGGCAAATCCTCTCGTCGGATAGATCATAGAGAATTTTTACCCGAATATTTGGATAATCAAAATAAGCCTATGATTGGTTGTCACTGGGAATTCATCCCGGATTCAAAGGACTATTATTTCCCAGTTAATAATATTCCACATATCAACAATGCCATTGATAAAGTTCGTCAAACTGTGGGAGAATGGTTAAGGTTTAAAGGAATAACACCTGAAAATGTGAGGTGTTTATGGAGAGAATCTTTTCACCCTCAAAATGTACAAATTTGGGGACGTATAGCTGAAGATAAGGATGATAGTTTAGCAGTGCATTGGTTCCATGGTAATTATCAAGGGAATCAATCAATCAACGGTTCTACCTTGACTGGTCGTATGGGCAATATTGGCAGAATTTATCATCGAATGTATCCTCATCATTACAGGAAAACTGTAGATGGTAATATAGTTCGCCGAAAGAGCTACGTAGAATTACTCACTATTTTTCCTGGTGCTAATCCTCCTCTTCAAACTAGGCAATTTTTGGCTTTTTTAGGAACGCCTGCAAGTAATTTCCAACGATTATGGGGCGACTAATTAAGACTAATTAAATCGTCTTTTTAAGTAGGGAGGCACAATTATTTGTAGAATGGGTTAACTCATGCGGGCGTTGGGTTTCATACTTCAACCCAACCTACACTTAGGCGATCGCAGCAGAATATTCAATCATCAGATAGAATCCAGATAACGACGTAACTTGCTACTAAAAATATCAATTACTGTCACCACAACTAACAATACTAACATCATAGTAGTCGCCTTATTATACTCAAAACCGTCTATATAACTCTTTAACTGAAACCCAATTCCACCTGCACCCACCACACCTAGCACAGAAGCAGCACGAATATTATACTCAAACATCCACAGAGTATAACCCAGTCCCAAAGGTAACACTTGAGGTAATATGCCATACTGAACCATTTGTAACTTTGATGCGCCAATTACCCGTAAAGATTCCAACGAACGGGAATCCACAGCTTCAATAGCTTGTTGATAAAATTTCCCAAGATAGCCAATAGTGTAGATAGCTAGTGCTAAGGTTCCAGCAGGTGATCCCAAACCCGTAGCAGCAACAAAGATTAAACCTAAAATAATCGAAGGAACAGAACGAACAGCATTTTGCAGGAGATTGGCTAACCATTGCAACCACAAGGGTGCAATATTATTAGCACTAGCTACTGCAATTGGTAAGGAGAGCAGCGCGCCAATAGAAGTACCCCACAAAGACATTTGCACAGTTTCTATTAGTGCCCTAACAGCTATATCCAGAACCTTCCAATCGGGGGGAAATAACCTGACAATAAAATCTATGACGTAGGGCCAACTGTTTTTGACCAATTCAAAATCAACTTTTAACCCCTGCAATGCCCAAACATACACCCCCACAACCACTAAGAGAATAATTATATTCCTTAACCAAAAAACAAGCTGAGAGTAGTGATTAAATAGAGGGTGTTTAGGTGTTTTTGTCATAGTTTAAAAGTGTGAAACCTGAGCAACTTTCTCTGGTAAATTATAAGGTTTACCGTCATAAACAATGCGCCCAGCATCCAAAACTATAGCACGATCAGCATATTTTGCAGCCATGGCTAAATCATGTAGCACCATAATAATAGTTAATCCCTGCTCTCGATTTAGTTTCACCAGGGTTTCCATTACCTGTTGAGAAGCCATCATGTCTAAACCGGTAATTGGTTCATCCGCTAGCAGGATTTGCGGGAATTGAATTAGAGCCCTGGCAATAGCTACTCTTTGTTGCTGTCCACCACTGAGTTGACTGGTTTTTTGATAGATTTTACCTTTCAAACCCAGTTGTGCTAATAATTGTTGAGCTAAGAAGTGATCCTGACGAGGAAATCCAAATAAAGTTTGGGTGGTTTTTCTTTTGCCTAAACGACCACATAACACATTATCTAAAACTGATAACTGCCCAATTAATCCCCCACCTTGAAATAACATGCCAATATCTTGACGAATTTCTGGCAAGGTCTCGTTTGTCATCTGTCTATTGTTTATGTAAACAGAACCACCTACTACCGGAGCTAACCCTATGAGCGATCGCAAGAGGGTGGATTTACCAGCTCCGTTTAAACCCAAGAGAACTACAAATTCACCTTGGCTAATCTCCAAATCAATCCCATTGAGGATGGGACGATTTGAGGATGCAGTGTAACTTGTTTTTAGATTGTGACATTCAATTAGTTTCATGGTAGTAACCAAATTATTGTTAATTAAAAATATTCTAGCACTTCTAAACAGTTTTTGACAGTAAATAGCTTTATAGAAAACTACTTATAGAAGTTACATATCCATTTTTCGCCCTATGGTTCTATACCCAAATTTTTCAGAGCATCGCGCACGGGTTTCAAGTGACGATTATGATCAACTCTCACTAGCTCGGTGGAATTATACAAACCCTGCAACAATTGGTTATTTTCTGGTTTGTTTAACTTGAGAAAGGCGTTAATAATTTTTTCTCGCATGACTACTGGAACATCATCATCAACAACTATTCCATGAGCGGGAACACCGGATATTTTATACAGCACTCGCAATTTAGCAGCATCTGTGGTAGATATATAGGGGGGATACATGGCATACTCAGAAACTGTTGCTACATCTGCTTGACCACGTACCACTGCTTCCAGTGCTTTACTGTAATTACCTCCATAAGTAATTTGACCGAAGAAACCTTCCATCCGATCTTTGTCGGGGACAAATCCGTTCTTCACCAACTCACTAACTGGGAAAATAAACCCTGATCCAGAGGTGGGGGAGGTAAAGGCAATTTTTTTGCCTCTGAGCTGTTCCAGCGTCGCTTTAGTAGAAGCTTTAGGAGTTAGAGGACTGTTTTTGGCAACTACAAATATGGAATTATAAGTGTATCTACCGGAGTAGTTAGATCTCACCTCTGCTAGATATAAACGAGAATTTGCTAGTCCCTCCGCTTTTAAGGCTGGACGACTACTTAAAAAAGCCACATCGGCTCTATTAGCTCTTAGGGCTTCTACAGCAGCAGTATCATCGCTAATTTGTGCCTTTACGGGTATTCCTAACTCCCGGGACAAGAAGTTAGCTACTTTCCCCACTTGTTCTTGCAGGTTAGGAGCATCCTTTCGACTAGGAAAGACTATGGTCAAATTTTTGAGATTTTTTGTAAGTAACAGTGGTGCTGCTGCAGGAGGATTGGAGTTAGCCACCGTCGGTTGGGTTTTCACCACATTGCTGACAAATAAACTTGTCACTGTTGCCAATGTACTGGCAATCAAGAACTTTCTTTTCCCAGTTAGGAATTGGTCAAGGTTCATTAGTAATAATTCTCAGTATTTTTGCAAATTAGTTTCAACTAATCCCAATGGTTAATCTAGAACTTTTGAGAATAAAAGTCAATAGGCTGGGGTAGAAAATTTTGGGATTCAAAATATAGTTAAAGTATTAGTATTGATTATATTAAGATTAAATACTAGCTAAACACAAACTGTTGCTACTTAATTTTTAGAGATGAAGATATAATTCTAGGGCTATTTCAAACTATAAATTTGTTTAATCGCATCCCATAAATAGGCTATACCTAAACATATCCTCCTAAGACAAAATGAGTTGATGGAGTTGACATATAACTTGATATCTGTTACTTTAAGGTGAATGTATGGTGTCTCTCTTAAAAAATCAACTACTCGTAGCCATCTGCAAGACAGTTTTGGACAAGGCTATATATTTAAACCAGCTAAATGTAAAAGCGAATGAAAATTTCCATAAAGAATCTCGGACCTATCAAGCAGGCAGAGTTTACACTTAACGAACTAACTATTATATGTGGTGGGAACAATACCGGTAAAACCTATGCCACCTATGCGTTATTTGGCTTTATCTCATTTTGGCGTGATGCTTTCTCCATAGATGTTTCCGACGGGGATGTGTGGCAATTGTTAAATGAAGGTTTAATTGAGTTAAATATCGAGGAATACATCCGCAATGCACCAAATATTCTTGAGAAAGGTTGTAGGGCATTTACACAACAATTACCTCACTTCTTCGCTTCCTCCGAAAAACATTTTGCCGGGAGTCAGTTTTTGGTAAACCTGGATTCTAGTGACATAAATCCTCTTTCAACCTTCGAGCGAACTATGGGTGCAGCTAAAACCCAGCTATTCTTCATATCGAAAAAAGCCGACTCTTCCCTAGTTTCAATTTCTTTGCTCGTTGAGAAAGAGCAGGTAAGGATACCTCAAGAAATAATTAGTCGAATTATCGGAGACGCTCTAAAAGACATTATTTTTGGGGACCTTTTCCCCCGTCTTTTCATTGCCAGCGCCGAACGAACTGGTGTGGCAATATTCAGAAGAGAGCTTAATTTTGCCCGAAACCGTCTCCTAGAGGAAATGAGCTCAATGGAAAAGGAAATAAATCCACTTGAATTACTTTCCAAAGTATATGCGGATTATGCTCTACCCATTAAGTCAAACGTTGATTTCACAAGACAGTTAGAAGAGCTTTCAAAAAAAGATAGCTTCATAGCAAAGAATCATCCAGAGATTACAAATGACTTCTCAGACATTATTGGTGGTGAGTATCTTGTCACCAAGAATGATGAATTATACTATACCCCTAAGGGAAAACGCGTGAAATTGACCATGGATGAAAGTTCAAGCGCGGTTCGGTCACTACTGGATATAGGATTTTATCTGCGACATGTTGCTGCTCCTGGCGACTTACTCATGGTTGATGAACCTGAGCTTAATTTGCACCCGCAGAACCAGAGACGCGTAGCTCGTTTGTTTTCGAGGTTGGTAAATGTTGGAGTAAAAGTATTTATAACTACCCACAGTGATTATATTATTAAGGAGCTTAACACTCTCATTATGTTAAATCAGGGAGGAAAAAGGTTAAGTGAAATAGCAGAGCGTGAAGGATACCGCAAAAACGAGTTGCTCAAAGCTGAGAAGGTTAGCGTTTTTATTGCAGAGGAAGCATGGATTAAGTTAGACGGCTTAAAGAAGAGGACTTATTGCCAAACGCTAGTTCCTGCTCCCATAGATGCCAAAATGGGAATTGAAGCTTCTAGCTTCGATAAAACGATTGAAGAGATGAATCGCATTCAGCAAGAAATTGTTTGGGGGGACGATGAGTAGGGACATGGAAATTCTTGCCGAACTAATTAAGAAAACCGCACAGGTTGAGCTTAAAGAGGAGAACGGGAAGTTATATGCTATACTCGATGAAACTCAATCCCCGGATTCCATGGTAAAGATACGTAACTTACCTTCGGATGCTCTGGTGATAAAAGTGGATCAGTTTCGGTCTCCTGAGGATATCTTTAATGGGACGAAAGGGGAGTGCAGACGCGCCGACTACGTTATAATAAGTTCGGAGAAGCGATGCATTCTCTATATTGAAGTCAAGCGCACAAAAGATAAATGGCATAAGATTGTGCAGCAATTAAGGGGAGCAGAATGTTTTGTAAAATACTGTCAAGACATTGGTAAGTCATTCTGGAAGGAGAGTAGTTTTCTAGCTTGCTATAAACACCGATTCGTCAGTATTGGTTGCACAAGTATAAGGATCGATAAGAAAAAGACACGAATCGATAAAAATAGCCCAATCCATGACTCGCCAGATACAGCTATGAAAATTGCCTACCCAAAATACATCCTATTCAATAGCTTGTTATGAGACTAGACTCCCTGAGTCTAGAAGATTTATGAGGAAGAGAATAGATACAAGATACAAGTAATTAGTAACTTTTATAAAAATGGTAAAAAGAAACATAATCAATCCAAAAAATCCTACACATTTGCAGACTATTTTAAACTTAATTTTACTCCACAAGACATTTTACCTTATTTCAATGTTTCCTTAGAACGTTCCAGTTTGGAGTTAGCAAAGTATACTAACGATTTGAATCTTTTAAATTTTTAAAGAACCGTATCGAAGAAGTATTACCTCATTTAAGTCTTACCAGTGAAATTGCACGCAGAGAGTTTTTGATTGCTCCAGTGTTAACAGACCTGCTACACTACACAGGAGCTACCTTAAACATTGAATATCCTATAGTAGTCAACCATCAACTAAAATGTTTTAGGCAGTAAAAAGCAAATCTAACAAATCATACTAAATATTACCAAAATCTCATAGTATATGATATAGTATATGTATTGGAGTAAATTGCTGTGAACAGCAAAAAGGTAATCCGTGTTACAAAAACTGAGTTTGGGTTGGAAGACGGCACAATTTATCCTCATGCAGTGGAACTTGATGAAGTCCCTACACTTGAAGAGTTCCAAATGTATTACGACTATTGGTTCTTTATCTTTGAGGAAATAACCAATGGAAGAAAAACTAATGACAATAAAACAGGTTTGTACTGCGCTTAATGTCAGCATTCAAACGCTTAGGCTGTGGGACGAGTCAGGTAAGTTATCAGCAATTCGGACTGTTGGAAATCATAGAAGATATAAACAGTCCGATATTTATAAACTTATAGGTATTGATAAACCATCTGAGGAAGTAGAAGAGTCAGTGGCTCTTTACTCTCGCGTCTCAAGTGGTGAACAAAAGACTAAAGGTGATTTAGATAGACAAAATACTAGACTTACAGAATACGCAGCTAAGAAAAAGTATAAAGTTAATTACATATTTACTGAAGTTGGTTCTGGGATGAATGATTCTAGAGCTGAGTTACATCAGTTAATGAAATTAGCCATAGAAAGGAGGATTACTAAAGTAGTTATAGAACATAAAGACCGTCTAATCAGATTTAACTTCAATATATTAAAAATGTTCTTTGAGTCACATAACGTTGAAGTTGAATATGTAGAAGAAGTCTTACCTAAGTCTTATGAAGCAGAGCTAATAGAAGATATGTTATCTTTAATGGCTTCATTTAGTGCCAAGACTTATGGTGAACGTTCTGCTGAACGAAGGAGGAACAAATGATATTAGTTGAGAGACACATCATTCTAAGTTCTTAGGTGAACCTAGAATACCGGGTTACAAAGATAAAACCAAAGGACGTAATGTAGTTGTCTACTATCATGAGTCAGTATATAAAGCTGAACTCAAGCAAAGGTTTTCCAGCAACTTTTAAATCAGGTGGGTCAATTTTCCGGTAAAATACTTTGAGATATTTAAACGTTGACAAGAGAACTACCATGACAGTTGCAACAGCTTTTGACTTAGAAAGTTTAAATGAACAATTTGAAACCGCCACTCCCACGGAAATCTTGGCATGGTCGGTGGAAAACGTACCTACGGGTTTAGTCCAAACCAGTGCTTTCAATGTTGATGACTTGATTATTACCCATATTCTTTATGAAGTACTGGATAACCCAACACCAGTGATTTTCCTTGATACCCTTCATCACTTTGAACAAACTTTAGACTTGGTTGCTAAAGCTAAAACAGTTTATGGCTTAGACTTAAAGACCTATAAAGTACCCAATGTCTATAGTCGTGAGGAATTTGCCGCTAAGTATGGAGAGGCGTTGTGGGATACTGATATTAGTAAATTTCATCAAATTACTAAAATTGAACCCTTGCAGCGTGGATTGGATGAATTAAATACAGTAGCTTGGATTACTGGTCGTCGTCGGGATCAGGCGGTTACCCGTGCGAATATGCCCGTGTTTGAGTTGGATAATCAAGGGCGCTTAAAAATTAATCCCTTGGCTACCTGGACAAGAAAAGAAAGCTGGGAGTATGTAGCTGAATACAAGGTAATTTATAATCCCCTACATGATCAAGGATACCCAAGTATTGGTGATGAACCCATTACTACCAGGGTAGGTGATGGAGAAGATGAAAGAGCTGGACGTTGGCGCGGTACTGGGAAGACTGAGTGTGGTATTCACATTTAAGATTTAAATCTAGATATAAATCCCACACTGTGAGTGTGGGAGCGTATCATGAAAAAAAGATTGCCGTAAATCCATGATCAAAGTTCTACACCTTTCAGATATTCATATAGGAAGCGGTTTTTCCCACGGACGTATTAACCCCAACACTGGATTAAACTCCCGCTTGGAGGATTTTGTTAATACCCTATCTTTATGTATTGATCGGGCCCTGTCTGAACCGGTAGATATGGTTATATTTGGTGGTGATGCCTTTCCGGATGCTACCCCTCCACCCTACGTACAAGAAGCATTTGCCAGTCAGTTTCGTAGGTTGGTTGATGCCCATATTCCAACGGTTTTATTAGTTGGCAATCATGATTTACATTCCCAGGGTATAGGAGGAGCAAGTCTTAATATTTACCGAACTTTGGGAGTACCCGGTTTTGTGGTGGGTGATAGTTTGACTACCCATCATATTCAAACCCCCAATGGTAAGGTACAAGTAATTACTCTACCTTGGTTGACTAGGTCTATGTTAATGACCCGCAAGGAAACTACGGGAATGTCTATGGCTGAGGTTAATCAACTTTTGATTGAAAAATTACAAGTGGTTTTAGAAGGAGAGGTGAGAAATTTAGACCCAAATCTGCCCACCATACTTTTAGCCCATTTGATGGCTGATAATGCTATGTTGGGTGCGGAACGTTTATTAGCTGTAGGTAAGGGTTTTACTCTGCCAGCTTCTTTACTTATTAGACCATGTTTTGATTATGTGGCATTAGGTCATATCCACTGCCATCAAAATCTGAATAAATCCAACGACCCACCTGTGGTTTATCCTGGTAGTATTGAGCGAGTGGATTTTAGTGAAGAAAAAGAACAAAAGGGTTATGTCATGGTAGAGTTGGAAAAAGGTAAGGCCAATTGGCAGTTTTGCCCACTACCTGCTCGCATTTTCCGCACCATCGAGGTGGATTTATCCCCCAGCGACAATCCTCAACAAACATTATTGCAGGCGATCGCCAAACATGACCTAACAGGGAATGTAGTCAGACTAGTTTATAAACTGCGTTCGGAACAATTAGATGTAATAGAAAACGCTGTTATTCATAAGGCGCTGGGGGATGCACATCATTATACGATTCACCCAGAACTAGTGAGTCAATTAGCCAGACCGCGAATTCCCGAATTAAATGCTAGTAGTAGTATTGATCCCATAGAGGCATTAAGAACCTACTTAAACAATCGTGAAGATTTAAAAGATATTGCCACATATATGTTAGAAGCAGCACAAGAGTTATTAGGAGATGATGAGACTATGATTTTGGTAGACAGATAGTGACATATTGTTTTTTGGTAATACCCATAAAAAAGAGAGTGGGAGGAGGCATTACCAAGCGCCATTCACTCCCACTCTCTTATTTGCTGCTGAAGCGTTTAGGGAATATCACTGACAAACCTAATCGTTAATTAGGGGGGTAATTTGTAATCGATTAGGTTTGTATTCATTGATCATTCCTATTGCAGCAAATGGTTATTACGTTATTAGTTTCACAAATCGAAAAGTAGAGACTAGTACCTTGTGGAACCATTAGTTTCTGTTTTTTCGTTTGTCAAATTCAATGTAACTCAATTCCAGAGACCCTGGTTGCCAAGTTGGCACTTGGTTAAGACATTATGGAAAAATTTTGCTTAGTGTTAATATTGGACATTATATTATAGATTTGCTGGATTTGTTCCCAACCACGTCAGAACATTAGTTCAGTAGGACTCTTATGTCATTATACTCCCAAATTAAAAAGTTTTTAATTGGTAAATCCTTACCCACCAGCGCCCACACAGAAGAGAGACTAAGCAATGCTGCTGCATTAGCAGTTCTTTCCTCAGATGCGCTCTCTTCAGTTGCTTATGCAACCGAAGAAATTTTATTGGTTTTAGTAGCTGCTGGTAGTGGTACCCTAGGATTTTCCCTACCCATTAGCATTGGTATTGTTGCACTCCTAGCAATAGTTATCCTCTCCTATCGTCAAACCGTCCGAGCTTATCCTCAGGGAGGTGGTTCTTACATTGTTGCTAAAGAAAACATAGGTTTATATGCTGGTTTGGTAGCAGGCAGTTCCTTAATGATTGACTACATTCTGACTGTTACAGTTAGCATATCTGCTGGTACAGCAGCTCTAACATCGGCGATACCAATCCTGAGAGGTCACACAGTTCTTTTGTGCTTAATCTTCATATTTCTATTGAACCTAGCAAATTTAAGGGGAGTTAAGGAATCAGGAAGGATATTTATGATTCCCACCTACGCCTTTATTGGCAGCATTTTTTTGCTGATTATGGTGGGGTTATTTAAACAATTAAGCGGTGAGGTTTCCACATCATATCCTACCATTGCCATCAGTCAAGAATTAAGTTTATTCTTTGTTCTACGGGCCTTTGCAGCTGGTTGTACCGCACTAACAGGTGTAGAAGCAATTTCCGATGGGGTATTAGCATTTAAACCTCCAGAATGGAAAAATGCCCGTTTAACCCTCTTATATTTGGGAATTGTTCTGAGTTCAATGTTTGCAGGAATTACATTTTTAGCCAATTCCTATCATCTTGTTCCCGAATCAGGACAAACCTTACTTTCCCTATTGGGGAGAGAAGTTTTTGGTGACAGTGTCATTTATTATTTTCTACAAATTGTCACCCTATTAGTTTTATTATTAGCTGCAAATACCAGTTATGCCGATTTTCCCAGACTGTGTTACTTCCTTTCCAAGGATGGATTTTTACCTCGTCAATTATCATTACTGGGAGACCGACTGGTCTACTCCAATGGCATTGTTCTTCTGAGTGTTTGTGCAGCCATTTTAGTTGTCATCTTCAAGGGTCAAGTCAACGCTGTTATTCCTCTTTACGCAGTTGGTGTATTTACTTCCTTTACCCTATCCCAAGCAGGAATGGTGCGTCATTGGTTTCAAGAAAAAACCCCAGGTTGGCAGGCCAGTGCGGTCATGAATGGCATAGGTGCAATTACTACATTAATTGTTTTGTTGGTAATAGTTTACACTAAGTTTTTGTTTGGTGCTTGGCTAGTAGTAGTAGCCATTCCCATATTCATAAATTTGTTTTTAGCCATTGCTAAACATTATAGGCATGTAGCTGAAAGTCTTAGTGTTCAAGATGTGGTACCTTGTAGTTACGTGGCTAGACTTAAATCGGAAGTGGTTAGTCATCCTGCGGTGATAGTAGTTGGTCAACTAAATCGGGGAACAATAGAAGCTTTGGATTATGCACGCATAATTGCTGATAAAATTGTTGCCATACATGTGGATATTGGTTCTACAGACAGGAAAACATTGGAGGAAAAATGGCAAAAATTAGAGTCTGATATTCCTCTGTATATTATTGACTCCCCCTATCGTTCTGTCATCGATCCGGTTGTTAAGTTTGTGAGTGAGTTTGAGGAACAGTATCCAAATATGTTTACCACCGTTATTATTCCATCCTTTGTTACCCGCAATTGGTGGGATGCAATTTTACACAATCAAACTACTTTATTTTTGAAGGTTGCTTTACGGGCTGAAAAAAGCCGAATTGTCACCAGTGTCAATTATTTTTTGTGAAAATAGGGAACGATTAGAGTTTTAGATAAATCTATCTTCATATCACAACCAGTTATGAGTGTAAACAAAAATAATATAAAATTACCATATCAACGCTGGCACATAGCAAAGCAAAATGAAGAATTAGCTGAAAAGTTAGCAAGTGTCAATAATGTTTCTCCTATTATAGGTCAGTTGTTAATTAATAGAGGTATGGAAACACCAGAAATAGCTACTAGATTTATCAATCCTGAATGTATAAATTTACCCTCTCCCTTGGACGAGTTCCCCGATTTAGTTCCCAGTGTGGAATTATTGGCAAGTGCTATTAGAAACCATGAGAAAATTGCTATCTGCGGCGATTATGATGCTGATGGCATGACTAGTACAGCCTTGCTGTTACGTAGTCTTGGATCTTTAGGTGCAAACATTGACTATGCTATTCCCAGTAGAATGCACGAGGGGTATGGAATTAATAAACGAATTGTGGAAGAATTTCACAGTGAAGGGGTCAGTTTAATTCTAACCGTAGATAATGGTATTGCTGCTTTTGAACCTATTGCAAGAGCAAAAGAGTTGGGTTTGAAAGTGATTATTACGGATCACCATGATTTACCTCCCCAATTACCAGTTGCTGATGCAATTCTTAACCCCAAATTAATATCTCTATCTTCTCCTTATAGAGGTCTTGCTGGTGTGGGTGTAGCCTATGTTTTAGCTGTATGTTTAGCTCAACATTTGCAAAAAATCACAGGTCTGGTTCAACCTATGTTGGATTTATTTACCTTGGGAACTATTGCTGATCTAGCTCCTTTAACCGGTGTTAATCGTCGTTGGATAAAACGGGGCTTAAAATCATTATATAAGTCCAATTTACCGGGTGTTCAGGCTTTAATTCAAGTCTCTGGTGTACAACCGAGTATGGGAGAAAATCAGCAAGTATCTAAGGCACAAAATTCTAAGTCTTTAAAACCAGAAGATATTGGATTTCGTCTGGGACCAAGAATCAATGCTGTGGGTAGAATTGGCAATCCTCAAATTGTGATCGAATTACTAACTACTGATGATATGGGAATTGCTTTAGAACGAGCAATGCAATGTGAGCAAATAAATGCTGAACGTCAAAAAATCTGTGAGGAAATCCAAGGAGAGGCAATATTGTTGGTTGAAGATTTATATGCACAAAATTTGCATCAAGACCGAGTTCTGGTCGTAGTCAAAGATAATTGGCATCATGGTGTAATTGGCATTGTCGCTTCTCGTCTGGTAGAACGTTATGGAGTTCCTGTCTTTATCGGTACTTACGAAAATAATCACCTGGTTCGTGGTTCCGCAAGGGGAATACCTGAATTTAATGTGTTTGATGCTTTGGAGTTTAGCAGCGATTTACTATATAAATATGGTGGACATAAAGCTGCTGCTGGATTTTCTTTACCCGCAGCTAATCTAGAAAATTTTCGATTGCGTTTATCAGAGTTTGCTAATCAATGTCTGGAAGTTCAACATCTCAAACCACTATTAAGAATAGATGGTCAAATCAACTTTTGTCAGATCAATCGGGATTTATTCCAACAGTTGAATATTCTTCATCCCTGTGGAATTGAAAACCCTGACCCTATCTTTTGGACTCCCCAAGTACGAGTGGTAGAACAGCAAATGATTGGTAAGGGTAGTATTAAGTTAACTTTGGCTCAAATCATAGATAATACAAGATATGAAATTAAAGCTTTGGCTTGGCGATGGGGTGATTATTTCCCTTTACCCTTCACTATTGATATTGCTTACAAGTTACGGGAAAATAACTTTAATGGTGCGAATGATATTGAGTTGGAGTTAGTCGGTGTTAGGTTACCTCAACAGTATCATCAAAGCTGCAATTACAGCTTTGACGGAAACTAGTTGACTCAGTTTGGGCTTAATTTTGTAGTATTTTGGCAAAGTATGGCTTGCTCACACCCACTTCCCATTTCACCAATTAAAGATCCCCGTTACGAAAAGCGAGTACAAAAATTACAGCGGGTCCAGCAAGGACAATTAATGCTACACAGGTCAATTGAAACGCGACTTCCCAGTTGATATTAGCTAGAGCTTCCATTTTTCCTCCCAAGGGTTTTAAAAAATTAAATAATTCAAATTGCTAAATGGCAATTTTTCCTACTATATCAATATACCAAAAAACAGGATCAGTTCATGTCTCTTTTTGTTTCATCTATTATGGAGGTAATTTATGGCTACTTGGCAATGTGTTAAGCAGTGTGGTGCTTGCTGTCATCTGGATCCTAGCGATCGCCCCTATTTATCCGATTATCTCTCACCTACAGAACTCTCACTCTATCTCCGTTTGGTAGGTGAG
This sequence comes from Cylindrospermopsis sp. CR12, assembly GCF_001432185.1. Taxonomy (NCBI): domain Bacteria; kingdom Bacillati; phylum Cyanobacteriota; class Cyanophyceae; order Nostocales; family Aphanizomenonaceae; genus Cylindrospermopsis; species Cylindrospermopsis sp. CR12. The sequence goes on from NZ_LMVE01000001.1 coordinate 24,931, forward strand.
GACGGTTGGTGTGTTAATTTTGATCATCAAACACGAGAATGTACTATTTATAGGGATCGTCCTTCATTTTGTCGGGTAGAGTCTAAAACCTTTGAAAAGATGTATGGTATCAAACCAGAGGAGTTAAATGACTTCGCTATTGACTGTTGTCATCAACAGATAGATTCTGTATATGGCGATCGCAGTTTAGAAATGATTCGATTTAATCAGACCCTGGGTTTTGAGTTGTGAAGTAGGGACAAAGGATCTTTTTTTAAAAACTTGTCATTGGTCATTACATTATGAGATAATGATAAAAATATGAAAAACTCCGTTAGCACCGTGAAACTTGATACTTTGGATTTAACCATTACTGCACCTGCTGACCAATCACCACCCAAGACAAAAAAGTCTGACTCGGTTTGGGTAGTATTTGGGACAACCTTTATTACCATTTTTTTGGCGGAAATTGGTGATAAGACTCAATTATCAACATTATTAATGAGTGCCCAGTCCCATGCGCCTTGGTTGGTATTCCTGGGAGCAGGAGCTGCTTTGGTCACCACTAGTTTACTGGGTGTACTGCTTGGTGGTTTTATTGCTAGTAGACTTAGTCCTAAAACGGTAGAAAAATCAGCAGGACTGGTATTATTGTTAGTTTCTTCGATGTTATTTTGGGATGTGATTCACGGTTAAGTTATTAAATAGATATAGATATGGATTGGAATCTTCTGGGAATTAGCTTTATTACCGTGTTTCTTTCCGAACTGGGTGATAAGAGTCAACTAGCTGCGATCGCATTGTCTGGTCAAGGAAAATCTAGAAAGGCTATATTTTTTGGCACCGCAGCTGCGCTGGTGTTCACTAGTTTGCTGGGTGTGTTAGCTGGGGGAGCGGTGGCACAATTATTGCCCACCAGAATTTTAAAGACAATTGCAGCTATTGGTTTTGCTGTTTTGGCTATTCGTCTTTTACTACCTGAGAATGAAGACGATCGCGCTTCCTAAAAGCGATCGCCTTATATGGTCAAACCTAGTCAAACTAGATTGCCATGATTTCTCTATCATTCCAACAGCGATTAAATAGCCAACCAGCTCCTACTAACTTAATAACTTCTAGGATAAAATAACCACCATGTAGTAAATTCATGGTTTCTGGCACTGTACCAGGTGTAACCATCAAACTCAAATTACTACCCAGAGCGGACATTTGGGGGGTGAGCAGATAGGTATCTAACAGGGCCACCATGAGCAATAAAACCGACCAACATATAGAACTCAAGTTCCATTTTGACTTGGCTTTACCCATAGCCAATATGGCGGTCAATACTACCGCAGCAGCTACTAACTCCACACGGTTAAAATTCCAAAAAATGCTGTAGCCAGCCATGGTAAAATTTGCTTCTTTCATCATACCAGTAATGTAAAGACTGGGCATGATTAACCCATCTAATACCATGGTAGCGCTGAGCCAAAAACCCAGGGTAAAGATTACGGTTGTTTGCCAACCGGATCTCTTAAATTGAAGGTTAGAAATATTGTTCATAAAACTATGATTGCTGTAATTCTTTTAATTACGTTGTTTGGGAACACGATTAGAATCAGGTTGGGAAAATTGCTGACTACCTAAAGTGCCATACTATTTAGTTTCTATCCAAAAATCGAATTTGACAACGAATATGAACCAAATGTTACAAATCGTTATCTTTCTCCCAGGGATGGGGTAAGAACCTGCTGAGGAATAACTTCTGTCACCACCCGACCAGAACTACCACCCTTAACGGTAATATTTTCCGTTGCCAAATTGCCAATTGCAGTTGACCCTTGGAAAGTCAGAGGTGGTTCCATCTGACGATAAATCACCTTTCCTTGAGCTTCCACTAATTTTCGCTCTAAATACCAAGTGAGTCGCTCTGATTTTAAAAACTGATTACGTTGCCCAATTGCCTGAACATCACCCGTTAAATAAACCGTTTTCTTTAGCAATTTCATTTCCGCTGCATTGCCAGATACTGTTATATTCTCCCCTTGATGAATTACCTTTACGGGAACATTACTTTTGACAATTTCTTGATTAATATCCCAGGCGATCGCATTGCTATTAATTTGCATTGGTGGGTTAATTAACTGGAGTTTGGCTTCCGGTCCTAGGGTGGTAATTTTCGTGTTCAAATTAACCTCTATACCCTTTCCTTGAGCGCGATCAGTAAATTGATTGTTTTGATAACGTTGAATTTCCACAGGGCGATCGCCCACCAACTTTTCTGATTGAACTTGCCAAAGTAAGCGTTCAGTTTTGATTTGTAATTTAGGGTCATTAGAAACGGCAAACACCTGGCCTGTAAACTCCACCTGTTGTTGACGAGTTTTAACTCTAGCTTCCTGGGCGGTAGCTTTCAATTGACGATGATGACCATGAAACTGATTACGGACTATTAATAAATCTTCCTGGGGTCGCCATTCCAATTCATTCCCTTCCAATACTACTCCATTACGAGGATCTGTAGCCACAATCTTACCCTTGAGCACAAGTTGTTTACCATCTTGCTGAATATCCGCCGTTTCTGCTTTAATTGTATAAACTACTTTACCATCTTGATATAGTTCACCCTGGGGATTTTTGGCTTGACCAATTTCCTTTTCTTTGGTATACTTAGCCTGACGAGCTTGCACCTTCCAAAATGGTTTACCATCTTGGTCAAATTGCTCCAGACTAACACCAAAAAAAGTCAACTGACTATCACTCCTCAACTTATCAGAATCAGAACTATTCTCCACTGGAGAAATAGTAGATGAACCCGAGCAACCAAATAATCCCGTTAACAATAATAAAATCACTGACCAATAACTAAAATTTTTAGGCATATTTAACATATAAAATCACATAAAACTGTAGCGGGAGGAATTGGATTTACTTCCCCTCTAGAAGTTGCGTATTAACGCTCCCATAATTCCCGCTTAGTTGTTTTTGCATTATTCTGGAATCTGTAAATGTCCTTCACTATCTTGATGGTCGTCCAAGAATCCCATACTGGATAATGGCCTGTAGGGATAACCCTGACGAGGTGTCTTTTGGATATCCTCCCTAATCGCTTCCAAATCAATATAGCGATCGCTCACATTAATTAAGCTGTCACTGGTCATGGAGCGTAGACTAACAACTTCCACCCTAACGCCACGATAACTGACCGAGTTAACAGCATAGGCCAAGTCGCCATCACCGCTGACCAAAACTGCGGTGTCATAGGAGTCCACTAAAGCCATCATATCCACAGCTATCTCCACATCTAGGTTAGCTTTTTTGGAACCGTCTGGCAATTGTACCAAATCCTTAGCTATGACTCGATAACCATTGCGACGCATCCACAACAAAAATCCCTGTTGCTTCTCATTAGTCCGGTCTACACCAGTATAGAAAAAAGCCCGTAATAGCCTTGATCCACCAGTCAACCGACATAATAGTTTAGTGTAATCAATTTCGATACCTAATTGCAAAGCTGCATAAAATAAATTTGAGCCATCAATAAATATTGCCACTCGACCCCGATTTTCCAAAACCTGTTCTGGCGTAAAAATCGAGTCATTTTCTAAATTATTCAACATCATTGTTAGACCTCGGTTGTTATCCATGTCGTCTGCGATAGAAATCATTAAATTTACGCCCTTATTAGATTGGGTTAATTGACTCAAAAAAAATGTCAGTTTTATTGCACCTCCCCACGGTAGCAAACACCTCTAGAAGTAACCTTTGCCATGAAAAGACAAATGTTGAGAGGGTTCCGGTTTTAAAGTTCTATCCGTTTGAAAATTGGCTGAGGTGTGCCTAACTGTTGTTTATTCGATAGTACGCCCCATGTTGCATGGGTTGTAAAAGGTGCAACGGTGGAGGTTTCTTCTGGATTGTTAAAATTGATTCCCCATCCTAATTGCTGATAAATATCGCTACTGATATTAGGAATAATTGGCGATAGTAAATAAGCTGTTAGTCTCACCGATTCCAGAACGGTGTACAACACTGTTGCTACCTCATTCTGTTTTCCTTGTTTATATAATGACCAAGGAGCTTGTTCATCTATAAACTTGTTACTGGCTTGAACTAATAACATCACAGCTTGAGCTACCTCATTGAAAGCTAAAACTGAATAAGCTTGTTTAACTTTCTCCCCTAATTGCCCACCAATTGTCTTTAAGGTATTCTCAGGGGGAATATCTTGTGGAGCAATGGAGGGAATTTCCCCAGCGCAGTATTTTTTCACCATGTTCAAAGTACGATTTAACAAATTACCTAAGTCATTGGCTAAATCTGCATTTAGAACATGAATGAACCTAATTTCATTAAAATCGCCATCCTTACCAAATTCGATTTCCTTAAGGAAGTAATAACGAACAGCATCACTACCATATTTTTTCACCAGCGCTACAGGATCAACAGTATTACCCAGAGTCTTCCCCATTTTTTGACCATCTTTAGTCAAAAATCCATGTCCGAATACTTGTTTTGGCAAGGGCAAATTAGCTGACATCAGCATAGCTGGCCAATATACGGCATGAAATCTTAATATATCTTTACCAATTAAATGTAAGTTAATTGGCCACCATTTAGACACGGCATTTTCTAAAGTTGGTTCTGTTCCTGGTTCTAATAGTGCTGTTATGTAGCCTAAAAGTGCATCAAACCAAACATAAAGAGTATGTTGGGTATCCACAGGTACAGGAAAGCCCCAATCTAAATTGACCCGCGAAATTGAAAAATCTTGTAAACCTTGACTAACAAAGCTAAGAACTTCATTTCGCCGACTAGCAGGTTGAATAAAGTTTGGATGGGATTGATAAAACTCCTCTAGTGGTTTTTGATACTTAGATAGACGAAAAAAGTAATTTTGTTCATCGCGCCATTCCACTTCCTTGGTGGTATGGATAGGACAGCGCTTACCTTCTATCAGCTCCCTTTCTTCCTTAAACTCTTCACAGGATACGCAGTACCATCCCTTCTGCTCTCCTCGGTATATATCACCCTGTTCCCAAACTCTATTAAAAAATTCTTTGACAATTACCTGATGCTTTAAATCAGTAGTACGACTAAATCGATCATATTGAATGTTCAAAATTTGCCATAAATCAATAAAACTAGGGACAATTTGATCACAAAACTCTTGGGGTGATTTTCCTTGACTTTGTGCTGATCTTTGGATCTTTTGTCCATGTTCGTCTGTTCCAGTAATAAATATCACTTCATTACCCAATAAACGCTGAAATCTGGCTATAGTATCTGCAGCTATTGTGGTATAAGCACTACCAATATGGGGAACATCGTTTACATAGTATAGCGGTGTGGTCAGGGCAAAGGTTTTTGAAGTTTTATTTGTTAGATTCATAGATAATAAAAAAGAAATTATTAAACAGTTTTACCAGCTAGTTAGTTTTGTAAAGCTAGGTAATTATATAACATTACACCTATTTTTTCCAACTGTGTTTTGATCATGACAAGTTAATAACCTCACAATTTTTTCCATTCTATAAACACTAATGATTGTTCCCTGGGATTAGGAGACAATTAGTCAACAATCACATTCCCGGATTTTGCCTGGATTTTGATTACTGTAGTCAGAGAGTGTACTCAGATCAAAAAACTGGGCAAACCAACGGAAAATCAGGCCTAATCTCTAATTTCTACAGTCCCATCTGATCCCGTTCAGGTTTAAGTACAGAAATGTAAAATATTAATTAAGAAAAATGCCAAATTTTTGCGCAACATACACGAATTAATCGGTAAATAGGTAGGAAAATTTCAGTTTTCAGTATGGACAGATTGTGCTTCGTCAAATACAATCTCATATCCATACTTCAACTACCAACCATTGAGATGGATTAACTGCGTCAAGGATTTATTCAGCGATTTCACCTATTTATATATAATTCATTCAAACTTCGTTAAAATCTGTAATTATAGTTTCAGACTGAATTGATTTTTATATAGAAAGCTTGATGTAGTTAGCTTTTAATGACTCTATTCCCCGAAAAATACCAAGATGATAGATGTGGAACTCAAACTCCGGTTTTTAACTCCCAAACCCCTACAACCAGAATATCCATTGTTTATTTATTTACCAGGAATGGATGGAACCGGTGAAATGCTACAGTCACAAATTAGCGATTTAGGGCGGGGGTTTGACATTCGTTGTTTAGCAATTCCTAAAACGGATATGAGAGATTGGAACCTATTAACCACAAATGTCCTCGACTTAATTGATATGGAATTGACTACAGGATCCTTCAAGAGAGGAAATCGCTTGGTTTATTTGTGTGGTGAGTCTTTCGGTGCTTGTTTGGCTATGAAAATAGCTATTCAGTCACCAAGTTTGTTTAAACGTATTATTCTAATTAATCCCGCTTCTTCTTTTAAACTAAATCCTTGGATCAGCTTTTCATCCCAAATGACAAATTTAGTACCATCATGGTTTTATCCGGTAGGTGCTTGGGGGTTGCTACCCTTTTTAGCATCTTTACCTCGCATATCCACTCCCCTCCGTCGTCAACTACTCCAAAGTATGACCTCCCTCCCTGCAGAAACTATTAATTGGCGATTGTCCTTATTGCGTCACTTTCACCTGGATCATGAGAAAATGCAACAACTCAAACAAGAGACACTGTTAATCGCTGGGGGAAGCGATCGCCTGTTACCATCCCTTACAGAGGTAGAAAGATTAGGAAGGATGTTGCCAAATAGTAAGATTGTAATTTTACCTGATAGTGGTCACGCTTGTCTAGTGGAGGAAGAGATAAATCTATATAAAATTCTCCAAGACCAGGGATTTTACGAGAAAGTCTCCCTCAATAGAAAATTTTAGGCCATACTGGAAGCAGGTAAAAACAAGAAAAAATGACAGAAATGATAACTCGGACTAGTGACACAGAATTATTAAATTGGACTGGTGATACCCTGGGTATTGGACTGTTTGAAGATGCAGTAGAGCTAAAAGACGACTTAGCAACTCTCAACCAGAAATACGGGGGAGTTTTCTCAGAAGTCATCGCTGAAGAAGAGTTCACCGGTAAAGCTAATACTACAGTGGTCATTCGTGTGGGAGCCAACTCCCCCATTCGTAAGGTAATTTTTATCGGTTTAGGAAAAGTAGATACACTGAAATTAGAAACCCTGCGTATAGCAGCTGCAACCCTTGCTAGGACTGCTAAAAAGCAAAAAACCAAAACCCTGGCTATTAGTTTTCCAATATACAATAATCAACCAGCAGCTACCGCCCAAGCGATTACAGAAGGGGCCCAATTAGCACTTTATCAAGATATTCGGTTCAAATCAGAACCAGAAGATAAAAATCCCCCTATTGAGACCATTGACCTATTAAATTTATCGGGACAACAACCCGCTATCACCCGCGCAGAACAAATTGTTTCCGGAGTTATTTTAGCTCGAGAGTTGGTAGCAGCTCCAGCTAATGCGGTCACACCTATTACTATGGCACAAACTGCTCAAGCGATCGCCCAGGAACATGGTTTGGAACTAAAAATTCTGGAACAAGAAGACTGTGAAAAACTTGGTATGGGAGCATATTTAGGCGTAGCACAAGCTTCCGACCTTCCACCCAAGTTTATTCACCTCATCTATAAACCCGCAACCACCCCTAAACGTAAACTAGCTATTATTGGTAAAGGTCTCACCTTTGATTCTGGTGGTTTGAATATTAAAGGAGCTGGTAGCGGAATTGAAACTATGAAAATTGACATGGGTGGAGCTGCTGCTACTCTTGGTGCTGCTAAGGCTATAGGTCAGATTAAACCAGATGTAGAAGTTCACTTCATATCCGCAGTTACTGAAAATATGATTAGCGGTAAAGCTATGCACCCAGGAGATATCCTTAAAGCATCTAATGGCAAAACTATCGAAGTAAATAACACTGATGCGGAAGGGCGTTTAACCCTAGCTGATGCTCTGGTGTACACCGATCAGTTAGGTCTGGATGCCATGGTGGATCTAGCAACCCTCACAGGCGCTTGCGTAGTAGCTTTAGGCGATAATATTGCTGGCTTATTTACCCCTAATGATAATATAGCATCTCAATTGCAAACCGCTGCTGAGTCTTCTGGAGAAAAGATTTGGCGGATGCCAATGGAAGAAAAATATTTTGAAGGGTTAAAATCAGGTATTGCTGATATGAAAAACACTGGACCCCGCTATGGTGGTTCTATTACAGCTGCTCTATTTCTAAAGCAGTTTGTTAAAACTACACCATGGGCACATTTGGATATAGCTGGACCTGTTTGGGCTGATAAAGAAAGTGGCTACAATAGTGCTGGAGCAACTGGTTTTGGTGTAAGAACCTTGGTGAGTTGGGTTGAAAGCGATTAAATCTAGTATTTTTGTGCTAGTACTTCTCTGGGAATTGATTTCAAAAGTTCAGTATTGACACCGGATTCGCGAGTGAGAGAAATTTTGCCTGTGCGGGCAATTTCCTTCAAACCGAATTTTTGTAAAACCTGAACAATTGCTACCATTTTCCCAGGGTCTCCTACCACTTCTATGGTCAGAGAATCTTCCGCTACATCAACTACCCTAGCACGGAAAATCTGAGCCAGTTCCACCACTTGGGATCTGTTGGTGCTATTGGCATTTACCTTTAAGAGCATCAATTCCCGCTCTACACAGGGAGTTTCTGTAACGTCTTGTACCTTTAATACATTAATCAATTTATATAATTGCTTAGTTATTTGTTCAAGTACGCGGTCATCTCCAGGTACAACCATAGTAATGCGGGATATTCCCTCCTGTTCAGCAGGACCAACAGCTAAGCTTTCAATGTTAAAGCCACGACGGGCAAATAAACTAGCAATGCGAGACAAGACTCCCGCTTCATCTTCTACAAGAACTGAAAGAGTATGTTTCATGTTCGTCAAAATGGAATGGGTAAAGATAACTAACAACAGACCGATTATAGAAGAAAAGAACGCGTAGAACAACTGGGAGCGGAGCAGTGTTTGCGCGGAAATGGAGTGTTATAGCAATTTTATAGGTTGAGTTTAATAGGGTGACTCAACAGATTATGATGATAATTAGATGATAATTAATTGTGTATATCTCTCCGTATACTTATATTATTTCCGATGGCTAAAAAACAAAAGTTTCCTTATTTACTTGGTTCTAAGTGGACAGCTCAACAAAAAGTGGATGGTTGGAGACACTTTCAAGTTGTTAATCGTAAAAATCAAGGTAATTGGGTATATGCGGAAATGGTAGCAGCATGTGATCCAAAAGTGCGTTTTTGGATAAATGCTAAACTATTACAGGACAATTCCCAATGGCATCCGGGTTGGCAATCTTTAGTAGAAATCAACAATAAGACGTAGTATCACTTAGCGATCGCCTTTATCCATAATCCTTTTTCGGGGATTATAGGGGAACGCTATTCTATTTTAATAATAATTTACATAAAAGCTCAACCTAGTATTAAATCTCCCCAATCCCCATATTTCCGTCTTCCTATCCTAGCACCTACCTGGATTACCCCCCATAATGGCTAATTTGTTTTTTGTAACTATTTTTAGTGTAAAAGTAATAAAAAATTGATTTAGAGCTAAATATAGAGATTTTTTAAGATTTAAGGGACATTTAACCCATAAAAAATCAGTTTTGCTTGTAAATTCTACATTTAGAGCAGAATTTCGTAGTTGATTGCCCTTTGCTTTATGGGGAACTTGGATAATAATGACAATCACAGACCTTGAGAAATTACCTGGTAAAAACCCAGGATCTCTGTGGAACCGAAAAGAAAAACTATTCACAAGATGAGAAATTATGAAATTAGCAGTTTATGGAAAGGGCGGTATTGGTAAATCTACAACCAGCTGTAACATATCCGTGGCCCTTGCCAAACGGGGTAAAAAGGTACTACAAATTGGCTGTGACCCAAAACATGACAGCACTTTTACCCTGACCGGGTTTTTGATTCCCACCATCATTGACACCCTGCAAGAAAAAGACTATCACTATGAAGATGTGTGGCCAGAGGATGTCATTTACCCTGGATATGGTGGTGTTGACTGTGTAGAAGCTGGTGGCCCACCTGCAGGTGCAGGATGTGGTGGCTACGTGGTAGGTGAAACTGTCAAACTCTTAAAGGAACTCAATGCTTTTGATGAGTATGATGTGATTCTATTTGATGTTTTGGGCGATGTGGTTTGTGGTGGTTTTGCTGCACCTCTAAACTATGCTGATTACTGTTTAATTGTCACTGATAACGGTTTTGATGCACTCTTTGCTGCTAATCGCATTGCTGCTTCTGTCCGTGAAAAAGCCAGAACTCACCCCTTACGTTTAGCAGGTTTAATTGGTAATCGCACCGCGAAACGGGATTTGATTGAGAAGTATGTAGAAGCAGTGCCAATGCCTGTATTAGAGGTATTGCCATTGATTGAAGATATTCGTGTTTCTCGTGTTAAGGGTAAAACCCTGTTTGAAATGGCAGAATCAGACCCCTCACTCAATTATGTTTGTGACTATTATTTGAGTATTGCTGACCAAATTTTAGCTCAACCAGAGGGGGTTGTTCCCAGTGATGCTCCTGACCGGGAACTGTTTTCCCTGTTGTCAGATTTCTATTTAAATCCCACTAAACCACAGACTAATAACCAGGAACAAGAATTGAAACTGATGATGGTCTGAGGTGTTTAATTAGGGGTGAAGATTAGGAACCCAGTTGCAGCAAAATAGCTATCGAAAAACAGTTTCATCTTATCTACAATTGTCCTTTAGTCTCCCGTATCATGGTCAGTTGCTGTTATATTACACATAAAACACAGCAGTTCTTGAAAACCTGATTTTTCTGCTTGGTTTTTTCACCCAACAATTTAGTTTTTACCGGATAGGGGAAATATGGCTTTCTTCGATAGTTTTACTGATGCAATTAAACAAAAGTGGTTACATTTTTTTGAGGTTAATCGTGAGTGGATTGTGGTGCAGATGGCTGCACAATCAATGTCTACCCCTGATGGAGGTAAACGTCCTTCTTCTTACCTGATCCTGGGTGTGGTCAACGCTTTGGAACCTAAACTTGCTCAGTTGATGTTTCCTTTTGCTAAGTTGAATCCTGACCCCGATATTTTAATTGAGGTTCTGGGATTAAATTTTGACCCCGACCTTGCTATTGCAGGTCAAGCACGTAATCTGGATGATGGGAAAGTATATTCCGATGCACCTAGTGTGGTGGGAGAAAATCCTTCACTGGTGAATAGGTCTCTAGGGTTGAATTTACCGGATGATGATGAATTCGATGATTTCAACCAATCCCATGAGACGGGTGAGTTGGTTTCTGACGTTTGGGGCGGAGATTCTTCTGGAAATGGCGAGGAACTACCTCCCAGGGTTTTTGATGGTTCGGAAATGGCCCGTCTCTTCCCCGAAAATTAAATAAATATAAATAAAGGAGAGAAAAATTAAATGACAGTGACTGCGGAAAATACTGCTTTAACTTTTGAATGTGAAACCGGTAATTATCATACTTTTTGTCCCATTAGTTGTGTAGCTTGGTTATATCAGAAAATCGAGGATAGCTTCTTTTTGGTAATTGGCACTAAAACTTGTGGTTATTTTCTTCAAAATGCCATGGGAGTAATGATTTTTGCTGAACCCCGTTACGCAATGGCTGAATTGGAAGAAGGTGATATCTCTGCTCAGTTGAATGATTTTAATGAGTTAAAAAGACTTTGTGAACAAATTAAACGCGATCGCAATCCTAGTGTAATTGTCTGGATTGGTACTTGTACTACTGAAATCATCAAGATGGACTTGGAGGGATTAGCTCCCAAGTTAGAAGCGGAAATTGGTATTCCTATTGTGGTTGCTCGTGCAAACGGATTGGATTATGCTTTTACCCAAGGTGAGGATACGGTTTTAGCTGCTATGGCTAATCGTTGTCCTGCTCAAACACCAGTAACTGAAACGGAAAAGAACGAACGGAATGCTATTCAAAAGTTACTACATTTTGGGAAGAAAAAGGAAGAGGTAATTGAGGAAGAATCGGAATATGTCAACCATCCACCTTTGGTATTATTCGGTTCTTTACCAGATCCTGTGGTTACCCAATTAACGTTAGAATTGAAGAAACAGGGAATTAAGGTTTCTGGTTGGCTTCCTGCAAAGAGATTTACCGAGTTACCAGTAATTGAAGAGGGCTATTATGTTGCTGGTGTTAATCCCTTTTTAAGTAGGACTGCAACAACCTTAATGAGAAGGAGAAAATGTAAACTAATTAGTGCACCATTCCCCATTGGTCCAGATGGTACCCGTGCATGGGTGGAGAAGATCTGCTCGGTTTTTGGTATTACTCCCCAGGGTTTGGAAGCAAGGGAAGCACAAATTTGGGAAAATATAGAGGATTATGTGAAGTTGATTCGCGGTAAATCTGTATTTTTCATGGGTGATAACCTGTTAGAAATTTCCCTAGCTCGGTTCCTAGTTCGCTGCGGAATGACCGTACCAGAAATTGGCATCCCTTATATGGATAAACGTTACCAAGCAGCCGAACTATCTTTACTAGAAAAGACTTGTCAAGAAATGGGTGTTGCCTTACCTAAAATTATCGAGAAACCAGATAACTATAATCAAGTTCAGCGGATTTATGAATTAAAACCAGATTTAGTAATCACTGGGATGTCTCATGCTAATCCCCTGGAAGCAAGGGGGATTAATACTAAGTGGTCTGTGGAGTTTACCTTTGCACAGATTCATGGATTTGGCAATGCGCGGGACATTTTGGAATTAGTCACCCGTCCTTTAAGGAGGAACAATAATTTGAAGGACTTGGGTTGGGATAAACTGGTGCGAGAAGCAACTACAGCTTAAGAGATACAATTATTTGTAGGTTGAGTTATTAAACTCAACAAACCCACGGGATCTCGCCAACTACCCGTTATTGCTTGAATTAATCCACACTTGGTCCATGGGGGAGACCGGGAATTGATTCCCGGTCTCAGTTGTGTTTTCCACCCACAAAAAACCTCCATAACTCATGGGAAGACCCACGAGTTAGCAAAGAAACTAATTAATCACAATGTGTCTTACCAGAATACTCATAACCTCCCCTGAATTACCAGTTGGCGTGACTAGCTTGTGGAGCTACCTTAACCAGTCGGGTTTGACCGACTTGGGCTTTGAGTCTCCCCCACGGACCAGATGTGGATTAATTTAAACAATAACGGGTAATTATTGACAAATCATTCAAATGTCAACTAATTAAGATATTTAGGTTCCCAGCTATTGTAAAGGAAAGTTAATCAATTATATAATTTCTTCTTATTTCCAGTGCGGGTTGATTTTTTCAATTTCAACCTCGCGTTTTAGTTCAGGATGTGATTAAAATGCCCTTGTTTTTTCTAGTTCCAGTACTTACCGCTTGTATAACTGGTTATTTTTTCAATAAAAAAAATCTGGAGATTGCTTATATTGCTGGTATATTAACAGCTGTTACCCTGGTGGTGAGCCTGTTTTTAGCATCCTGGCAACTTCAGTTAGTGTTATTAGCAGTGATAATTTTCCTTTCTAACCAACTGTTGGCTAAAATTAACACCAATGACCGTTGATTCTGTGACCTCTAAATTTCTCCCCTAACTAGTATAACTGTACTATTAACACCGGAGGCAATAGTTTCAGGAATATTACCGTGGATTGCCTGTTGTAATAGTCCCTCCCGGGAAGCACCTAAAATCACCACGTCGAAACCTTCTGTATTAACCAGTTCAATTACTGCTTGACTAACCGACTCACCTTGTAAAGACGCAGCAATTACTTGACCATGGATGTTTCGGTTACGAATTAGTTGGCGAGTAGACTCCTCTAAAACGTGCATATCCGGTTCCTTTTCCCAGGGTTTGACCACCTGGGTAAGGCGAATTTCTGGATTTTCTACTAAGCTTACTAAAGCTGGTAATAACTTAATAGCTACGGGTGCATTTGGTCCTCCAGCCATGGGTACTAACCATCGATGAAAATTAGCAAGGTATGATTTATTATGCAAGCTACTTAATTTGACCAAAACAACATCACAGGTGGCTTGACGAATAATCGTGTCTACCACCGTACCAAAAATTCTTCCTGGTGTGGAGGTGTTTCCCTTCCAACCCATAAAAATTAAATCTATATGTCGTTCCTTAATGGTTTCTAAAATGGCCTGGGCCACATCATGAGCAACCCGTATTTGGGTGTGGATGGGAATTTGCCATTTTTTGGCTAGGGATTCGGCTTGTCTAAGTATTCTTCTGCTTTTTGTTGTTCTGACCTTAGTTTCAGAAGGAGAACTATGACGAGATACTAAAATAATCTGTAAGCATTCTAATTCATAATGGCGTTCTTGAGCAATTGTAGCAGCCATTTGTAATAGAGTTTCCGCTGTATCTGGATTAGATAGGGTAACTAATAGTCTACCTCTTCCAGTACTAGGCGATCGCGTTTGATATACCAGATATGATGGTTCTGGTTGAGGTCCAGAGGCGATATTTTTACAGTTAATGCTATCTGCTTCTGCTCTAATAATATCGCCACGAGTAATAATACCAAGAATTTTTTGTTTTTCTACCACCGGTAAGCGACTAATTTGGTGACGGTTTAGTAGGTATAAAACTTCCGTTAAGCCTTGGTCTGGTTGCACGGTAATAGGTCCCGGTGTCATAATTTCCCGTAAAGTAGTATGCTGAAACGGGTAAATGTTTTTAATATCTGACTGGGTAATAATTCCCACTAACTGACCCTGATCTACCACTGGAAACCCTCGATGATGAGAACGAGAAAAAGCTTGAATAGCCTCTTTTATAGACATCTGGACATCTAAGGTTTCTACTCGTTTTTGCATTACATCTTCAGCTTTTAATTTAGTTAAAACACCTTCAATAGGACTATTTTTTTCAATGGTAATCCCATTCAATTTCAGTAATTCATCATAGAGTGAACCTGGTACAAAGTAGTCTGCAACCAAATAGGCTGTTACAGCAACAATCATTAAAGGCAATACCAGATTAAAATCCGTAGTTAGTTCAAAAACAATGACAATAGCAGTAATAGGAACCTTAGAAACTGCACTAAAGAAACCACCCATTCCTGCTAAAGCGTAAGTATTAAGGGAACCAAAACCCAAGAATTGCACCTCAAAAACACCAATAATATGACCCAAACAAGAACCTAAAATCAAGCTAGGGCCAAATAATCCCCCAGGTGCACCCGAACCAAAAGCAATTAGGGTGAGAATAAACTGACTAATGAAAGTAATAGTAGCTAATAGCAAATTAGGCTCACTAGCAATCATGTATTCTCTCAAACCAGCATTATCTCGATAGTATTCTGGTAGCAAAGCCACAATCAACCCAGAAAGTAGACCTGCTAGAGCTACCCGTAAAGGTAAAGTGATATGGAATCTTTGATAAATTTTGAGACTAAGTCTTAGCCCATGACGGAATACAGCACTGAATAGGCCAATAATTACCCCTAAAAGCAGAAAAATGGGAATTTCTGGGAGGTAAAACTGAGCAGAATAGTTAACCAGTTCTCGATTAAGTTGTAAAGTTCCACCACCCAACAATCTAGAAATTACCCCCCCAATAAAACAGGCAATAATAGCAGTTCCCAGAGTTAATTCCGACAGGTCCTTCAGTAGTTCCTCAATAATAAATAATACTCCAGTAATGGGAGCATTAAAAGCAGCAGATAACCCCGCACCCGCACCTGCAGCAATCATTTGGCGACGATGTTCAGGAGATGTGGGTACTAAACGGCTCATCCCCGCAGCCAAACCCGCACCAACCTGTATAGTCGGTCCCTGTCTCCCCAAGATTAAACCCGATCCCAAGGTAAAAATAGTACTAATTAACTTAATCCCCGCCACTTGCCAAGATAACCTGATAGGAACATTACCTAAACTGGCTTTCACTTGGGGGATACCACTACCAGCAGCTTCCGGAGCAAATCGTTGGATTAACCAACCTGCAAAAAACCCGAACCCCATGCCAATCAACGGTAATACTAACCAAGCTGGTAAAATATGGGTACTATGAATACGCCATGTTCCTAACCATCCCGAACTCTGTTTGAGTAAAACAGCTGATAAAGCAGCTACAATACCAATAATAGAAGCCTCCGCGATCGCCAAACCCTTTCTGGGTCGCCAGATTTGACGAAACTGTTGAGCGAGTTGATCAACAATCAACATATAGCAACGTATAGACTTTTTAATAGGTTGTATTTATTCCATTTTTACCGATAATGGAAAGGCCTTCTACTACAAGAGAAGGAGTATAACAAGAACCATTCCAATCAGCATCACTACCGATCTTAACTACCTGCTTGAGTGCGGTATAAACATTACCAGCAACCATAGTATCCTTAACTCGACCTATAACTTCTCCTTTTTCCACTACATATCCCAAATCAACATTAATAGCAAAATCTCCAGAAATTCCCCCGCTCCCACCCAGCATTTGATCCACAATTAAACCCGTATCCATAGATTTAATTAACTCCAGCAGGGATTCTCCACCGGGTTGGATGAGAAAATTAAACATACCAGGAGCGGGGTAGCTACCTAGACCTGGACGAAAGCCATTACCCGTAGTTCCCATACTTAGGAGACCACCAGTAGTGCGATCGCTGTAGAAGTTGCGTAAAACCCCCTGATCAACAAATATCAAAGATCGGGTAGGGGTGCCTTCATCATCAAAAGGACAGCTATAGGGACCTGCTTGAGGATCCTGATATATAGTAAGATTAGGTGTCATAATTGACTGGCCCAATCTATCAGACCAGGGAGAAGCTCCTTCCCACACTTGTTTAGCATTTAGGGCAGCCTGTACAGTTCCCCAAAGCATATCAGCAGCTTTAGAGGTAAACAAAATAGGCGATCGCCGGGTGGGGGTAGGAACATTTTGTTCAGCCCAGGTTAATCGCTGAAGGATTTGATGTGCCACTTTTAGGGGGTCAAGTTGACCGCGTTGAGTTTGTCCATCAGCAACGCTTAAAAAATCATCACCTCTAACCCATTCGGCGGACATATAGCAACTGAGAGTAGTGTCACTGTAATCACAGTTTAGACCCTGACTATTAATTAACCTAATACTTTCCACATCGCATTCCCAGTCACCATTACAGACAACATCGGGATAGATATCACGTACCTGAGCGATCGCGGTTTTGCCCCAATTTATCAGTTGTTCTACGGATACGGAAATACCTATGTCGAGGTAGGATTGGGGAGAATGGGTTCCCAGTTCTACTGATTCTGGTTCATTTAGTTGACTCAGGGCCAGGGCCCGTTCTACCATCCCTGGGGGGTCTAAAGGACCGTAGGCCACAGTAAGTCCTGGACGCCCATTTTTCCACAGTCGGAGTGCAGCACCTTCGGATTGACTAGTTTCTAATTGTTTAAGACGATTAGCCTCAAAAAACACGGGACGAGAAAGTGAACGGGACTGATATACTTCTGCGGCCTCGGCCCCGGATTTTAAGGCTAGTTCCAGCAGCTGTTCAGCTTGTGTATCGTGGGAAAAGTTTGCAGGACCCATGTTCCTTAATTCATGATATGTGTTGACTTCTCCCCGCACTAAAGAGACGGGGATTCATTAGAACCGTTTTTGTGCGGAGGTTCGTTATGCCGAAAGTTCCACAAGCGTACTCTAATTGGCGCAGTCAAAGTCGCCTTACTGACTCCATCTAGAGCTAGTCCAAATATTGTCCATACTTTTGTGTTGCACCTACAAACAGCTTATCAAACCGGGGGAAAAAATTAGCAATTTCTTCCCCAAAAAGCAGGATCTCACAGTTGAAATAGTTTTTAAAAAATCCTAAACACATCCTTGTTTGGAAATAAAGATATAGAAGAGAATAAAGTTTATGGCACTAGATATAGAAACACAACCAATACAAGAGAGATTTCAGCACCTGCTAAAAGTTATTTCTGGCGATCGCTTTCTGAAAAAGCAGGGTTTAGGAAACGAAGTGCCATTTTTTATCTGTCCCTATAGACCAGAAGAGTCAGTAGAAATGGAATACATTCAGCAACAACTTACCAAGAGCCTCAATCAAGCTGGGCTTGGCGTGCTGGAAATTAACTTGTATAATCTTTCCATTGAGCTTTTACAAAAGCGAGGAGTGTGGGAGCAAATTCTGGATATTGAGCCTTCAGTTTCCAAAGAGCAACTCAAGGAGCTACTGCAAGGGGTTCTTGATCCCGAAAAGCATCTTGTACCAGCTATTGCGGAAAAAATGGCCCAGAGGGAATTCGCCGTTATGTTTATTTCCGGGGTGGGTGAGGTATTTCCTTACATTCGCTCCCATAACGTTCTCAACAACCTCCAAAGCACTGCCAAGGACCGCCCCACGGTAATGTTCTTCCCAGGGGCCTACACCCATTCCTTAGAAACCGGTCCATCCCTGGATCTCTTTGGGCGATTGCGGGATGACAAATACTACCGAGCATTTAATATCTTCCATTACGAACCATAGGACCACACCATGACCTTAAAGACTATTTTTCAGAAGCCAATTGACCGCCCCATTGAAGGAGTCATCAAAGCAGATGACGAAGCAAGCCTACGGATTGAAATTGAAGAATATGTACTCACTAACGAGATAGAGAAGCGACTGGAGGAATTTCTTCATGCTTACAACAATTACCAGGGTGCCAATGGGGTGTGGGTGTCAGGTTTCTTTGGTTCTGGTAAATCTCACCTGCTCAAGATGTTAGCACTGCTACTGGAAAATAGATCTGTGGATGGGATACCGGTACTACATTCCTTCCTACCCAAGTGCGGTGAAAATGAAATGCTCCGGGGTGACCTCAAAAAGGCTGTCTCCATCCCATCAAAAAGTATTCTCTTTAACATTGACCAAAAGGCTGATGTAATTAGCAAGACTGAAATAGATGCCCTCCTAGCTGTCTTTGTCAAAGTATTTGACGAGATGTGCGGCTATTATGGTAAACATGGCTATATTGCCCAATTTGAGCGGGACTTAGATAGCCGTGGTCAATATGAAAGCTTTAAATCAGCATACAAAGAAGTGGCCCATCGACCCTGGGAAGAAGGTCGGGAGCAGGCCCTGTTAGAGTCCAAAAACATTGCCATCGCCTATGGCCAAACCGTAGGTGGCGATGCGATCGCAGGGCAAGGAATTCTGGATAAGTATCGCAATCAATACAAGGTTTCCATTGAGGATTTTGCTAAAGCGGTTTTGGACTATGTGGAGCAACAAGGGAAAAACTTCCGTTTAAACTTCTTTGTAGACGAGGTAGGGCAATACATCGCCGATAATGTGAAATTAATGACCAATCTGCAAACCGTTGCAGAAAGTCTGGCTACCAAGTGTAGGGGACGCGCTTGGGTTATGGTTACCGCCCAAGAAGATATGGACTCAGTATTAGGAGAAGATAGTCGCCAACAGACCAACGATTTTTCCAAGATTCAAGCTCGGTTTGCCAACCGGATGAAACTTACCAGCCAAGATGTTGCTGAAGTCATTCAAAAGCGACTGCTCATGAAAAATGAAGTTGGCAAGAATGTGCTCTCAAAATTATATGATGACCAAGCGAATAACTTTAAGACCCTTTTTGATTTCGTTGATGGATCCCAGACCTACCGTAATTTTCAGGATCGGGATCACTTTATCCAGAGCTATCCTTTTATACCTTACCAGTTTCCCCTTTTCCAAGCTGCCATTCAAAATCTATCAGCTCACAATGCGTTTGAAGGCAAGCACAGCTCTGTTGGAGAGCGTTCCATGTTAGGTGTTTTTCAGCAAGTTGCTATACAGATTAGTGAATATGAGGAAGGTCAACTTGCCACCTTCGACCTCATGTTTGAAGGTATCCGTTCAGCACTAAAATCCAGCATCCAGCAAGCCATTTTACAGGCGGAGCGACACCTGCGTAACACTTTTGCTATCCAGCTGTTAAAAGCCCTGTTCCTGGTCAAATATGTAAGAGAATTTAAGGCAACACAGCGCAACCTCTGTGTGTTGATGTTTGATCGGTTCAATTGCCATATCACGGACTTGCGTAAGAGAGTAGAGGAAGGACTAAACCTATTAGAGCAAGAAACCTACATCCAGCGCCACGGGGAACTCTACGAGTATCTAACGGATGAAGAAAAAGACGTGGAACAGGAGATTAAGAATACGGAGGTAGACAAAAGAGCTGTTGCTGAAGAGTTAGAAAAGCTAGTCTTCGATCACACCCTCAAGCTGAAAAAGATTCGCTCCAACTCACAGGATTATCCCTTTTGTAAAAAGATAGATGATCGTCTCTATAGTCGGGAATGTGAATTGACAATACACATCATCTCCCCGTTCAATGAAAATGCTGAGAATGAAGATAACCTGCGCGCCCAGTCCATGGGACGTGATGAACTGGTAGTGATTATACCACCAGAGGAAAGACTCATGCGCGACCTTATCATGTACAAACAGACAGATAAATATATCAGCCAGAATGTGTCCATTACCCAAAAGGATTCAGTTAAAAGCATACTCACCGATAAGAATTCCCAGAATAGGCAACGCTACACAGATCTCCAGCAACGGGTACACACATTATTGAGTAAATCAAAACTCATCCTTAATGGCAGCTATATTGAAGTAGGGGGAGATGACCCCCAGAATCGCATCCTCAAGGGATTTGAGGATCTGATCCTCAAAACCTATCCCAATTTACAAATGCTGCGCGGTATGGTTTATACAGAAAAAGATCTGTCCGAGGCACTAAACAAACCTGAACAGCTTCGTGAAGACACCGAACCAGAGCAGGAGGTGCTTGCTTCCATTCAGCACAATAAAGATCTTGGAGTAAGGACAACCCTAAAAACGCTAATAGACAAATTTGAACGTAAACCTTATGGCTGGCATCATGCAGCCCTATTGCACAATGTAGCGAGTCTTTGTGCCCGAGGTAAGCTGGAAGTACGCTGGGACAGCAATCTATTGGATGGTAATGAGCTACTCAAAGCACTAACCAACACCCGTGACCACATGAACATCATTCTTGAACCGCAAATAGATTTCACTGCTTCCCAGGTACGGGCATTAAAGAAACTATATACTGACTTTTTTAACGAACCAGCTCCCAGCGGAGATGCCAAACTACTGGGACAAAAAACCGCAACCGCCATTTCCGACTTAATTGATAGGCTTGAAGCCCTTTCTACTTCACACTATCCCTTTAAAGAAAAACTTAGTAGTGCGATCGCCAGACTGAGAACCATAAATGGCAAACCTTATGCCTGGTATCTTACAGACCTTATCAAACAAGAAGATGAACTGCTTGACCTGAAAGAACAAACCATTGATCCGATTTGTACATTTATGAACGGTTCACAGCGAAACATATTCGATTCCGCCCAGGCGTTTGTTAAAGAGCAGGAAGCGAACTTCTGGAGAGTGAATGCTCCTCAAGAGAAAAAGGTGCAGGAAATACTCGCCGATCCCGACTGTTTCCGAGGCGATCGCATGCAGCAGTTAAAGGAATTGGTGACTAAACTGGGGGAAGAGATTACTACTCGGTTAAATAGAGAAATTGAGGATGCTGTAGCTATAATAGAATCACTACGAAGCAAACTGTTTGCTACGGCTGAGTTTCATGTCCTTAGCTCTGGTCAGCAAACTGAGATTGCTAGCTCATTTGATGAATATATAAAGGTTATCAAGAACCAGAAGCTCATCGCTGTAATCCGTGACAGAAAGAGCTACTTTGAGCAAGAGGAATACGAAAGGTTACGGCAAATAGTTTTTTGTACCCAGCCTGGTGTGGTAGCAGAGAAGGCAAATCAATACCATACTAATCAAGAAAAAAGATTAGTGGGGAATTGGCAAGAGACACAAAGTCTGTATGTAAGTCATTGTTCCATCCAGTTTAGTTTCGACAAAGAGTGGCTGGCAGATGAAACGGATGTAGAGCAGTATGTAGCTGTTATGCGAGAGGCATTATTGGCAGAAGTTCGCAGTGGGAGAAGAGTACAACTATGATAAAATACAAGTTAGTAAACACACATATTAAGAGGCTTTGACCATGACCCCAGCATCTAATAGAAAAACTGATATCATTCGTACAGAGCGAGGATTAACGATCGCAGGTACTCGCATTACCCTGTACGATGTGATGGATTACGTAACGGAAAACTATCCACCAAAGTTTATCCGTGCTATGCTCGATCTTACCCATGGACAGGTAAATGCTGCACTATCTTATATTGAAACATACCGTGAAGAAGTTGATGCAGAGTATCAGCTTGTCCTGAAGGAAGGCGAAGAACTGAGACAGTATTACGAAGAACAAAATCGTGAGCGAGTTGCCCGTATTGCGGCTAAGCCCCCAAAACCAGGTACAGAAGCCATTCGGGCAAAACTCCAAGCAGAAAAAGCCAAGTTTGCATCACGAGTATGAATTTTTTAGTTGATCATAACCTACGAGGGCATTCTGTTTTCCTCGCTGGGAGCTTTACTGCGAGTGGTTGGCTTGACTTGATATCGATTCGTTTTATTCTCTTTGAAGAAGTCGGTTTAGCTGTCACGAGCGATGATCGCGTTGTTTGGCGGTATGCTCAAGCCAATCAGATGATCCTGATCACCGGTAACCGAAGCATGAAAGGCAAAGATTCCCTGGAGCAAGTGATGCGGGAGGAAAATACCCCCACATCATTACCCGTCGTTACAATCGGTAATATTGATCGACTACTTTCCGAGCCAGATTATCGCAATCGCTGCGTTAATCGTTTGGTTGATATTGTAGTTGATATTGAAGAGTATCAAGGCGCAAGACGCATTTTCATCCCGTAATGCGCCGAATGCTAGAGCAATCCATTATAACGCTATAAGACAAGCACAACTAATGTTCAAGGGAATCTTGATTCTCTACATATTTTTTAAGTTGGTCTGACACCTCCACAACTAGCTACAAAATAAGCCCCGG
Source organism: Cylindrospermopsis sp. CR12 (assembly GCF_001432185.1). Lineage (NCBI taxonomy): Bacteria > Bacillati > Cyanobacteriota > Cyanophyceae > Nostocales > Aphanizomenonaceae > Cylindrospermopsis > Cylindrospermopsis sp. CR12. The sequence goes on from NZ_LMVE01000001.1 coordinate 47,855, forward strand.
TCCATAATACTAGTCTTTCCAATAAATCTTTTTTTTTAAATGGTCAGTCCTAGCATTTCATAATCTTTTTTGGGCTGAGGTATTGACAAGAAGTACCAATTCTCCATTTAATTACTTATAGACAACAGTAAAAGGGACTATACACAGTTTCATAGCCTACACAATAAGGCTGAATCTGGAACCATCGAACTAGATAGTGTAGACAAATACATAAGTGTATTCCAAGTGGTACATCACATGCCTAAATCAAAGCACTGAGTCGAGAAAAAACTAAGAGATATGGGTACAAAATAACATAAATATGATAACACATTTAGAACTGAAAAACTTCATGGCCTTCACCGAAGTGAAAATTGATTTTTCTCCTAAGATCAACGTGATCATCGGGAAAAATGGCACAGGAAAAACCCATCTGCTCAAAGCTGCTTATTTCCTCAGTGGTGTGGCTCCCCTATTCAAAAACAATTCCCATATTAGTGACAAAGAACTTGTTAAGGAACTTGCTTCCGCCCTTACCCCTGAGCTTTTACGCCTATTTTTGCCTTTAGATGCTAAGTTAAACAAAATGCGTCACCACGGTGGAGGTGCAAAAGCCACATTAGAAGCCCACTTTGCCCATGATCAACAGATAGCTGTTAGCTTTAGCACCAGATCTAAATCCTTGGAAATCAAGATCAAGGATAGAAATAGCTGGGAACAATACCAATCCAAACCAGTTTTCTTTCCCACCAAAGAAGTCCTCTCCTTTATGGAAGGATTTAACAGTTTGTACCAGATGTACCAAGTCTCCTTTGACCAGACCTATCAAGATATTTGCCTGTTGTTAGACCTTCCCCAAATTCGTCCAGAAAACCTGCACGAAAAATCCAAATGGGCCATGGAAGAGCTGAAAGCCATCTGCGGTGGTCGATTCATTTTTTATGGAGGAGGCAAAGTCACCTTCAGAACCGAGGATTCTGAATACTCCGCTAACTCTATAGCTGAGGGTATTTGCAAAGTTGGAATGCTTTACCGTCTGTTAGAAACGGGAGCGCTTCAACCCGGTGTTAGTGGTTTGCTGTTGTGGGATGAGCCCGAATCAAACATGAATCCTAAACTGATGAAAAGTCTCGTTACCATTTTGCTAGAGCTATCACGCAATGGACAGCAAATTATTCTGGCAACCCATGATTACATCCTACTTAAGTGGTTTGACTTACTTATGGACAAGAGTAAAGGGGATCATATTCTGTTTCATACTCTTTACCGTGACGATGAATCTGGAACCATCAAACTAGATAGTGTAGATAACTACATAGGCATGTCACCAAATGCCATTGCCGACACCTTTAGCGACCTTATCAAACAACAGGCAAACCTAAAAATGGGGGATTTAGGCAAATGAAAGTGAGAGAGGGAGATTTGGAAATTGACTTTACTGATGCAATAGAGGCACTAATTTTTGATCAAATGAAGGATAAAACACTCCCAGACTATCATGGTGTAGCCGAAATGTACCGTGTTGATTTCGTGGTTGAGTTTGAAACGCGCATCGTGTTTGTCGAGATTAAAGATCCTGGCAACCCAAAAGCATAGGTAAAGGGGTTGGAAAAGTTTTGGGAAGAATTGAAAAATGGGAGTCTCAGCAGGACTTTTGCAAACAAATTTGTTGATTCATTCTTGTATCGCTGGGCGGAAGAAAAGATTCACAAACCAGTGGACTACCTCAATATTATAACATTGGATGATGCAGTATTACTGGATAATTTTTCAGATGAAAATAAGAAAGGTGATCCCTCCTATGGGTAAGACTGTGCCGCGATGGAGACGACAATTAGTAGAAAATTGTCAAGTGTTCAATTTGGAGACATGGAACGAAACTTTCCCCGGGTGGCCCGTCACACGCCTAAATCAAAGCACTGAAAGGAGAGAAAATTAACATATATGGATACAACTAGACTCAAAAGATTTGCCCAATTTGCCCGTCGCAGCCTAATTGAACAGGTTTCTAGTAAATTAAATCATATAATAGCTGAAGACAGTGTAGCTCGTCGCGAGAGCGCAGAAGCAGTAGATAAGCTAGAACAGCAAATTAAAGAACAGGGAAAACAACAGGTGATTGAGCAGGTGGCTTATATCTGGTTTAACCGATTCTGTGCCCTGCGGTTTATGGATTTAAATGGCTATACCACCACCGCCATTATATCCCCTTTGGAAGGACAGTTCCAACCAGAGGTTTTGGCTGAAGCTAAGATGGGGCATATTGATGAGGATATGATGCCCATAGCTAAAACTAGAAATCATGTCTTGACCTTACTAAACGGAACTTCTACCAGCCGAGACCCACAAACGGAGGCCTATCGCCTCCTACTGGTAGCTGCTTGTAACTACTGGCATGGAGCTATGCCTTTTCTTTTTCAGCGCATTCAAGATTACACTGAGCTGTTGTTACCCGATGATTTACTATCAGGAAAATCAATTCTCGCCTATACCCGTGAGGCCATGACTCCTGATGTTGGTCAGGATGTGGAGGTGATTGGGTGGTTGTATCAGTATTATATCTCAGAGAAGAAGGATGAGGTATTCGAGGGGTTAAAAAAGAATAAGAAGATTACGCCAGAGAATATTCCCGCAGCGACCCAGCTTTTTACCCCCCACTGGATTGTTAGATATTTGGTGGAAAATTCCTTGGGTCGGTTGTGGATGCTGAATCGTCCCCATTCTCCACTGGTGGAGCGCATGGAATATTATATCAAACCAGAAGTACCTGAATCTGATTTTCTCCCCATTGAAAATCCGGAGGAGATTAAGATATGTGATCCGGCCTGCGGTAGCGGACATATATTGGTATATGCCTTTGAGCTGCTGTATGCCATTTATGAAGAGGAAGGTTATGAACCATCTGAGATTCCTGGTAAGATTCTCACCCATAACCTTTACGGGGTGGAAATTGATGAACGAGCAGGGGAGTTGGCAGCGTTTGCATTGGTGATGAAGGCCCGGGAGAAATATCGGCGGTTCTTGCGTAAGCCTTTCCAACCGAATATTTGCGTATTGCAAAAGGTGATATTTGAGAAGAATGAGCTAAAGAGCTACATGGATTTTATAGGGCGGGATCTGTTTACATATAAGGTGCAAAGCACCCTACATGAGTTTGAAGAGGCTGATAATTTTGGCTCTCTCATTCGTCCCACAGCGACAGATGTGGGAGGGATGGTGGCCATGCTGGAAGGGAAGGATGTTTCTGGGCAACTGTTTTTTTACCAGACCCATCAGAAGGTTTTGCAAGTGTTAAAGCAGGCAGATTATTTGAGTTCTAAGTATCATGTAGTGGTGGCTAATCCCCCCTATATGGGTGGGAAGGGGATGAATAGCAGGTTGGGGGCGTGGGTTAAAGATAATTATCCTGACAGCAAGGGGGATTTATTTGCTGTGTTTATTGAGCGCAATCTGCAACTTGCGAGAAAGCACGGTTTGGTTGCGATGATAACCATGCAGAGTTGGATGTTTCTCTCCTCATTTGAAAAACTTCGAGCGGGTATTTTGGGTCAAGATACTCTCCTTTCCATGGCCTATCTTGGCGCAAGAGGGTTTGACAGTATTGGGGGTGAGGTTGTATCCACAACTGCCTTTGTTTTAGCGAACAGCAATGATTCTGAATATAAAGGAAGTTATGTACGTTTAGTTGATGGCAACTCCGAAGGAGAGAAGGAGTCTGCGCTTCGTGAAGCCATTAAAAATCCCAATTGCGGTTGGTTTTTCCGTGCTTCTGCTGCTGATTTCTCCAAAATTCCAGGAAGTGCGATCGCCTATTGGGTGAGTGATAAGATTTTAGAGATTTTCCAACACTCCAAACCCCTGAATGATATTGCATCTCCAAGACAGGGTTTAGCTACCGCAAATAATGATAGATTTCTGAGATTATGGACAGAAGTTAACATTAATAATATAGGTTTTGGATTAGATAGCAGAGAAGCGGCAAAAAAATCTGGAAAAAAATGGTTTCCCTATAATAAAGGCGGGGAATTTAGAAAATGGTATGGCAATCAGGAATATGTTGTTAATTGGGAAAATGATGGTTTCGAGATTCGTAATTTTGGCACTGAACATGGACTAAAAGCTAGATCCCGTCCCCAAAACACAGATAAATATTTTCAAGAAAGTATAAGTTGGTCTAAAGTAACAAGTAGTTATTTTTCCCTCAGATTTTATCCAAAGGGGTTTATTTTTGCCGATGCAGGTATGTCAATATTCTTTAATGATAAAAGTATAATTAAGCCAATATTAGGGTTAATGAATTCGCCAATTATGAATAGTACAACCGCCTCACTTTCTCCCACATTAAATTTTGAAGTTGGGCAAATATCAAACTTTCCCATACTTAATAATACTATTCACAAAATCACAATTAACAGTCTTGAAAATATAGAACAAGTGATTAACATTGCCCGGTCAGACTGGGACTCCTATGAAACCTCCTGGGACTTCACCAAACTCCCCCTCCTCGACCCCAGCTACCGCCAACCCACCCTCCAAACCACCTACCAAAAACTCCGCCATCAATGGCAACAAACAACCCTAGAAATGCAACGCCTAGAAGAAGAAAACAACCGCATATTTATCTTGGCGTACGGACTCCAAGACGAACTCACCCCCGAAGTTCCCCTGAACGAAATCACCCTCACCTGTAACCCCCACTACCGCTACGACCACACCAAACCCCAAACCGAACTAGAAACCCTTCTCCTCGCGGACACCATCAAAGAATACATCTCCTACGCAGTAGGGTGCATGTTTGGACGCTACTCCCTCGACCAACCAGGACTCATCCTCGCCAACCAAGGAGAAACCCTCCCAGACTACCTCCAACAAATCCCCAATCCCACCTTTACCCCCACAAAAACCAACGTTATCCCCATTCTCGATGGCCAATGGTTCACCGACGATATGAGCGATCGCTTCCGCCAATTCCTGCGCCTTACCTTTGGTGAAGAACACTACGAAGAAAACCTAAAATTCATCGAAAAAGCCCTAGGCAAAGATATCCGCAAATACTTCCTCAAAGACTTCTACAACGACCACATCAAACGCTACAAAAAACGCCCCATCTACTGGCTTTTCTCCTCCCCCAAAAGCAACTTCAACGCCCTCATCTACCTACACCGCTATCGCCCAGATACAGTCAGTATAGTGCTAAACGATTACCTGCGGGAATTCCGAGCCAAACTAGAAGCCCGTCAAAATCACCTCAAACGAGTTGAAGTAAGTGCTGATGCCTCCCAGTCAGAGAAAACCAAAGCAGTCAAAGAAATCAACAAACTTGCTACCATAATCGAAGAGCTCGATGACTACGAACGAGAGATCCTCTATCCCCTGGCCATAGAGCAAATCCACATTGACCTGGATGACGGTGTCAAGGCAAATTACCCAAAATTTGGGTTAGCTTTAAAGAAAATCCCCGGATTGGAGACAAAAGAGGAGGACTAATGGCTGAGAAATCTAAGAAAGATATCCAATCAACTCTATCTCCAGTCGAGTATTCCCAACTCCTACTAGAGGTCAAAGAACGAGTTCGCACAGCCCAGTATGCAGCCCTCAAAGCCGTAAATACCCAGCTGGTAGGATTATATTGGGACATCGGCAAAATGATCGTGGAGCGACAAAAAGATAGTGGATGGGGGAAATCCGTGGTAGAAAGGCTATCTGCTGATCTCCAGGAAAAATTCCCCGGTATCAGAGGGTTTTCCGTACAAAATCTCTGGTATATGCGCCAATATTACCTGGAGTTTAGTGGGGATGAAAAACTCCAACCACTGGTTGGAGAAATTGCATGGGAACTAGAAAAAGCCATTATCCCCCGAATAAAGGAACTAAAAGGTCAATTACCTTCCTCAGAAGCGATTTCTAACCTGCTGGAGGGCATTTATGATTAACCGAATTAACCAGTCCCTCACCAAACTCTTTGAAAAACACCGCATTGTGTTCTGGTATGATGCCAAACCGGAACTTGTCCGGGAATTTTTGGGTGGTGTAGAGAAAATAGAACTTACCAACAACCAGTTCGCCGTTAAGTACCGTATCCTGCACCAGGAACCGAAAAGTAAGTTCCTACTCTATCAAGAAGGACCTCAACCCCCTGACCTAGAAAACTGGTTGCTGGATGTTCAACTAGCCCACACAGAGTTTCGTGCTGACCAGACTTCTCTATGGCTCGCCGAACTGGAACTAAGTAGGGAGTTTACCCATTTGGTGCAAGGTCACATTGCCTTTTTCCAATCCTCTGAGCGGAGGGAGTCGCTTAAACGGTTAATCACATCCCATGATACTATCACTCAAATCCAATTAAAGATGTTAGCTGTCTGCACCGGCTGTGGGTCGGACTCAAGATTGGAAGCGATTCTGGAACAACTTTTAGGGGAGCTTTCTAGTGACTGTGCCCAGTATGAGAAAGGTCAAATTGGGGATAAATATCGCCTGATGGTACGGTGCGAGCTAGAGCAGTATTTTTGGGAGCAGATGAAGAACTGCTATGGTTACAGCTGTGCCAAACCAAGTATGAAGGATTTTGCTCTCCAACTCTTCAGCTACTGCTATTTTGAAAACTTTGCCTCCACCCCCAAAGGAACTCAAAACCTCTCCTCCGACGCTGTGGTATTTCTCAAACGATGGAAGGATAGCATTAAATGTCAACATTCCTTCGAGACTTTATCCAGCTGGTGTGCTAAAGACCTTGGCATTGAACATGACCTAGGAGAAAGAGAGATTGGGGAACTGCTCGATGTGGACTACTTCCGCCTAATTGACCAAAGAATATTGAGCGAACTGGTGCGCGGTGTGGAGCAGAGAACTTTACTTGGTAGTGATGTTGCTCAGTGGATATGGCGGCGCAAGCAAAGCCATTGGTATGAAGAGTTTCAACACTACTACGAATGTGTTGGGGCCGCAGCTAGGTTTCTACAGGAGTTAGACATGTCTGATCTCACCATGAAATCCCTGACTGATGGCGTGCAAAAATATACTAGTTCTTGGTTTCGCATCGATCAGTTTTATCGTAAAATCATTTACCATCTGAACCGATCAGCAGATTCCTCACTGATGAAGAAATTGGTTGATTTAATAGAAAACTTCTATACTAACAATTACCTGTTGAAGCTGAATGATCGCTGGCAATTATTGGTTGATCAGACCACCAGTTGGTCTGCACCATATATCTATCTCCAAAATAAATTTTTTCACCACTGGGTACTGCCCTTTCTCAACACAGATAAGAAAATATTTGTAATTATCTCCGATGCTTTGCGCTTTGAAATTGGTGATGAACTGATCAGCTTAATCCGCCAAGAAGATCGTTACGAAGCGACCCTAGAATCAGCCATGGCCATGCTCCCAAGCTATACCCAGCTTGGTATGGCTGCCTTGCTCCCCCATAGCACTCTCGCCATAGCTAATGATGGTTCGGTTTTAGTAGATTCTCAAAGTTCCATGGGAACCGAAAATCGTAAAAAACAAATCAAACGCGGACATTACAAACGTGCCACCGCCATAACCGCAGAAGATCTAAGAGAACTAAGCTCAGACGATCGTCGCACACTCGTCCGTGACCATGATTTGGTCTATGTGTATCATAACCATATTGATGCTATAGGCGATAAACGAGAATCAGAGTCCCGAGTTTTTGATGCAGTTGAAGAAACCCTAGATGAACTAGTCAAGCTGATTAAGAAACTAACCGGGGCAAATGCCAGTAATATATTGGTAACAGCAGACCACGGATTTATCTACCAGAAACGGGCGATCGAAGATAGTGATTTTGCCAGTGATGAACCCCAGGGGGAACAGATCCTGTTTAAAAACCGCCGCTTCGTCCTGGGTAAGGGACTAAAAGAGACCCCCAGCCTACGTAAATTTACTTCCAATCAGCTTGGTCTACAAGGGGAACTAGAAGTGCAGATCCCCAAATCAATCAACCGTCTCCGTCTTAAAGGTTCGGGAAGTCGTTACGTCCATGGTGGCGCCTCCCTGCAAGAAGTGGTGATTCCTATTGTGAAGATCCACAAGAAGCGAACCAGTGATATCACTATGGTGGAAGTGGAAATTCTCCGGGGAGCTAGTTCTATTATCACAGCCACCCAACTGACTGTAGTTATATACCAGACACAAGCAGTTACAGAAAAAGTACACCCCCGGTTTCTGCAAGCTGGAATCTATACTCAGACAGAGGAACTGATCTCCGACTCCCATGACCTCACCTTTGACCTAGAATCAGAAAATCCCAGAGATAGGGAAATTTCCGTCACCTTCACCCTAACACGCAAAGCGGATGAAGCCAATGGACAAGAGGTCTACTTGCGCCTTAACGAAAAACTACCCGGCACATCTCAACATAAGAAGTATAAACACCTTTCTTATACCATGCGCCGCTCGTTCACCAGTGACTTTGATTTTTAAGTGGGAGGAACTGCTTTGAACAACCTGGATCAAAAGATAAATGCCCATTTTCCTGGACTTGTGGTGCGAAAAGACCTGGTTAAGACGGTCAAAGGTAACGCCATCGTTCCTTCCTATGTACTCGAATACCTTCTCGGTCAGTATTGTGCCACCAATGACGAAGCCACTATTAACACAGGGATTGAAACAGTTAAGGAAATATTGCGGAAACATTATGTCCATCGCAACGAAGCAGGGCTGATTCGCTCTAATATTAGGGAAAAGGGACGTTATAAGGTCATAGATAAGATCAGCGTTGAGTTGAACGAAAAGGCGGATGTGTATGAAGCCGAGTTTGGCAATCTGGGCATTAAGAAGGTGTTAGTTGATTCTAGCACAGTCAAGAGCCACCCCAAACTCCTAGTGAGTGGAGTGTGGTGCATTGCAGACCTGGAATACGAATTTAGCGAAGATAAGAATTCTAGTCCCTGGATTCTGGCCTCCCTAAAACCCATTCAACTATCTTACTTTGATTTTGATACTTACGTGCAGGCCCGCCAAGCATTCACCACGGAAGAATGGATTGACTTACTAGTCCAGAGTATTGGTTTTAACCCCGAGATGTTTGGTAGGCGAAGCAAGCTACTTCAGCTCATCCGTCTGATTCCATTTTGTGAGCGCAACTATAACCTAATTGAGCTTGGACCCAAGGGGACTGGCAAATCCCACATTTTTTCCGAATTCTCCCCCCATGGCATTCTCATCTCCGGTGGCGAAGTAACCGTAGCCAAATTATTTGTCAATAATTCCACTGGTAGGATTGGTTTAGTTGGTTATTGGGATGTGGTGGCCTTTGATGAATTTGCTGGTAAGCAAAAGAGTGTGAATAAATCTCTTGTAGACATCATGAAGAACTACATGGCCAACAAATCCTTTTCCCGAGGTATAGAAACCCTTGGAGCTGAAGCCTCAATGGTATTTGTGGGTAACACTAAGCATACAGTCCCCTATATGCTTAAGCACTCTGATCTTTTTGAAGAACTTCCCGACAAATTCCACGATTCCGCCTTCCTGGATCGCATTCATTTTTACATTCCCGGATGGGAAGTGGACATCATCCGGGGGGAAATGTTCTGCAATGGCTATGGTTTTGTCGTAGACTACCTAGCGGAAATTCTCCGAGCTATGCGTAACCTTGATTACTCAGATTACTACCATACTTACTTTTCCCTTTCTCCTGATATTTCCACCCGCGATCGCGATGGTATTCAAAAGACCTTTTCCGGTTTAATGAAACTCCTTTTTCCCCAGGGTAGTGGGACAGAGTCCGAGGTAGAGGAAATGTTACAAATTGCCATAGAGGGGCGCAAGCGGGTTAAAGATCAGCTATTGCGCATAGATTCTACCTATAGGAAAGTTAACTTTGCCTACGAAAATAGAGAGGGCACCTCTAAAACCATCACCACCCTGGAAGAAGAAGAGTATGGTAGCTTCTACCACCAGATCCTGACCGAAGAGAAAGAGAGACCATCATTATGGGAAGAGGAGAGAGAAGTTTTTCCACAGGAAGCGCACCTGACCTTTAAAGAGAATCAGCGAGGGGTTTCATTTGACACCCTGTTAGGTCCCTATTTAGACAGTGCAAAGGAGATTACCATTACCGATCCCTACATCCGAGTTTTTCACCAGGTCTGCAACTTAATGGATTTGATAGAAACCGTAATCAAGTTAAAGCCCAACAGAGACAAAGTAAAGATTAATTTAATTACAACCTTAGATGAATTAAAAGGGGAGCAACAGGTTGAGTATTTAGTGAAGATACAAGATTCCTGTAGTATTGCTGGGATTGATTTCAAGTGGGAATTTGATGGTACTTCTACCATTCATGCTCGACACATAGTGACAGATACAGGCTGGAAGATATTATTAGACAGGGGATTAGACATATTTCAGCACTACGACCTAAAAGATGTGTTCTCGATTCCAAACCGATTGCAGGAGTTCCGGGGGTGTAAAGCTTTTGAGGTCACATTTCTCCGTTGTGACCCTGTCGATTAATCTGATGTAAGTAGGTGAGTTGTAACCATAGGTTTACTGACACGCGTCACCAGATTTTTATAAATTTGATGTTGAGGTTGTGTGTAATCTACTAAACAAAGCAAAACTCCCGCATCACACAGAATCATAAATCTAAACTCTGCTGACGATATTTTTGGAGCAAACGTTGTTGATACTCATTCTGCGGTTCATGATTTAGTATAGGTAATTGATCAACCTTTTCAAACCACCGCTTCCACCTATCTGTTAAAGATTCTGAAGATTGAACATTAACTACTTGATTTTGCTTTTGTGCAATTAAGAAATCAATAAACTCATCCACTCTTGATATCAGAGGATCTGGTAATTGTTGTAACTTATTAACCACAACTTCACGAGTATTCATAGATTTATTCCTTTACTTTTTACTTAATAATAACCTAACTGGAAAATTGTGCCTCCCTACTTATCACTGGGCGATCGCTTGTTAAAATAGTAAAACCAGCATTTTAAAACTATGACAACTTTGTATGAACAAGATTTTGTTCTCTGGTCAGAAAAGATGGCTGATCTAATTGCTAACGGGCGTTTTAAGGATGTGCGATCGCACTCTCAAATTATATAATCGATAAATGCAATAAATGCGATCGCTTATTGTTCCTGTTTGTGCTAAGTGGGTGAGAGTTGGTTTTTAAAAATATCTATGGTCTTATTTAGGAGTATATAAAAACCACAGGCGATCGCATTACACTCCCTATGGGCGATCGCTCTTAGTGATTATCCTCCAGTTCCTTCTCAAGGGAAAAATGTGAACATGTTGAGGGGAGATCGCATTACACTCCTTATAGGATCCCCCGGGAATTAAACTCAACCTACGTTATTCACATTTTATGGTCGGTTCCTCCCTGATAAAAGATTGACAGAAAACGTTTTCCGTCAGTGCATAAAGCCATTATTTCAAGGATTTTGGCGTATACTGTTTGACTAGATGTAGTTATGCAATTTGGTATTGTGTTTTATCATATTAAATCATAGCTATACATTTTTATCCAGACAATGAAATATACTTTTAAAGTTTTGCACCCGGTAACTTACAGTAGCGTATTCACAATAAAAACAAAATATACATAATTTTTAGGGAATTATTTTGCTGTAAATGTGTTATAATACGGGGGAATATAGGGGAAAATCGATATAAATATTTAAGTAATAAGAAAGAATAATGATAAAAATAAAGACAAAAAAAACAGTAATTAACGAAGAGATTCCGAATTTTGATGGTGATGGAGGTGAAAAACAGAGAAATTTTGCTGACCTTCGCAAAGTGGGTCTAGACACCAGTCAGGGTAAGGGGTTAAAATGGAGGGGTTTTGACCTTCGCAAGAAGGAATAGGTATTGCGACTGCCATTGTCTAAAATCTTGTGACTTAATCTTATGATTGTCTTGACCTTTGCAAGAAGGAATAGGTATTGCGAATTGAGTATATTTAGTGTAGATAGGTAAATTCGCAAACTTTAACTTTCATAAGAGAACTAAGTGTTAAGACAAATAAAAAAGAGGGAGGATAATCTTCCCTCTTTCATTTAAGTATCTATAGATAAAGACTACTACAATTATTAAAGGGGGAATGTAGATATTTACTTGTAGTACCAACAGAAGAATGACCTAAAGATGTAGAAACTTGATTAATATCTGCCCGTAAATATGTAACTCAGAGAATGTGATTACCGGATGGCATTACTGAGGTCAGCACCTTCGAGGTTAGCACCTTTTAGGTCAGCACCAGAGAGGTTAGCACCCCTGAGTCTAGCACCTTTTAGGTCAGCACCTTTTAGGTCAGCACCAGAGAGGTTAGCACCTTTGAGGTTAGCACCTTTTAGGTCAGCACCAGGGAGGTTAGCACGAGAGAGGTTAGCACCTCTGAGGTCAGTATCTTTGAGGTCAGCATAAAAGAGGTCAGCATAAGAGAGGTCACATTGTGGACACTGACGAATTGCTAAAAGTCTGTCTAGGTCAGACTGGCTATAAGCATAACTAGGACTAGTGCCAAGGCTAAAAGAGGAAACAAGAAACAAAGTCAATGTCAGCGCTAATGTGAGAAATTTTTTCATTGTCTTAAATCCGTAACCAAATTATCGAGGTAAATTATACATGACTGTTCTTATCCATAAAAGAGCAACTAATAGAAATAAGGGCAGGGTAATGAGTAAGATATTTAACGTCAACAAGTTTTATCTTTACTCAAGTTCCATTCATAAGTTAGTAGTGAGATCTTGCTACGGGCGATCGCGAAGCACTCCCAATGGGCGATCGCTCCTCTCTTCAATCTAAACTCCAGTTAGTTAGATAGAGATAATTCAATATCTAAGCTGAAAGAAAAGGGAGTGGTCATAAGAATCACCAAATAAGTAGGCTAAATGTATGATAATGTAGGGGGTGTCGCAAACTATTACGTGCACCAAAATGTCCCCCCGGGAGAAAGGTTTTTAAAAACCTTCCTCCTGCTAAAGTCAACCCAATTAATTTTAAGTGAAGGTATGCAATACATCCCTACAGAAGCCATGTTATAGTAAATTAAACCGATTGAGTCAGTACCAAAGTGAATGGGAGGTATAGATATGGTGAGGCAAGTT
>NZ_LMVE01000002.1:0-5451 GCF_001432185.1 Cylindrospermopsis sp. CR12
GGGAATCAAAAATTATTTGAGGGGCTTTATATCCATGATCAATGGGACTGGAGTAGAAAATTCCCAGTGATTAAAATAGACTTTGCTGGTGGGGTATTAAAAAACCGACAAGAGCTGGATCTGCGCATACTGGATATTTTGCACGAAAACGCAGAGCATCTGGATGTGTCATATAAGTCAACTGATATACCGGGAAAATTGGGAACTTTGATTCGTAAGGCCATGGCAAAATATGGACAACGTGCGGTGGTGCTAGTGGATGAATACGACAAACCCATCCTAGACAACATCGACAACCCACCTATTGCTGCTGAAATGAGAGAGGGACTCAAGAACCTATACTCGGTTCTCAAGCAACAGGATGCCAACATCCAGTTCATCTTCATGACTGGAGTCACCAAATTCTCCAAAGTCAGCCTTTTTAGCGGGTTAAATCAACTCACGGACATTACCATCAGTAGGGATTTTTCCACCATTTGTGGGTACACCCAGGAAGATTTGGAGCAAACCTTTGCCCAGCACTTGCAAGGGGTAGACTGGGATAAACTGCGCCTCTGGTATAATGGATACTCGTGGCGTGGCGATTCCGTTTATAACCCCTACGATATCTTACTGTTTATCCGTGAGGGAATGGAGTATGGCAACTACTGGTTTGAGACAGGAAACCCCACCTTCTTAATTAAGCTATTTCAGACCAACTGCTACTTCCTCCCCAAATTAGAGCATCTAGAAGTAACCGAAGAGATTTTAAAGTCCTTTGAAATAGAACGAATTAACCCAGTCACCCTGTTATTTCAATCTGGGTATTTGACCATTGAGAGCACCTTTACCGCTATGGAACGTTACATGTTCCGACTGAAAATTCCCAACCGGGAAGTAAAAGTCGCCTTGGGAGATCAATTAGTCAACGCCTACACGGACTTCGTTGAAGAGAAATTGGGTATTCAGAGACCCTTGTATGAAAACTTATTTCAAGGTGATGTTAATGGATTTATAGACACAGTAAGACGCCTATTTGCTTCTATACCTTGGCGGAACTTTACCAACAATGACCTGGCTAATTTTGAGGGCTACTACGCTTCTGTGCTATATGCTTTCTTGAGTTCCTTAAATGCGCGCATCATTCCCGAAGATATCACCAACTATGGTCAAGCGGACATAACAGCCATCTTAGGTGATCATATTTACGTGANNTAGATGGGGAGAACGTAAAAGATAACCTAGCCCTAAAGCAAATACGGGAATGTAACTATGCACAAAAGTATAGAGGAGAACCAGGTAAAACCGTTCATGAAGTAGGCTTGGTTTTCAGTCGCAGCAAACGTAACCTCATCCAAGCAGATTGGGAATAAATTAAGATAAATATAATCACTCACGATAAAACCAGTCGGTTCAAAACCGAATTAGGCTTTGAGACAATTCATTCCCTGTCTTGGCTTCCCAATCGCTCTCTTGATTTATAATAAATCTCAGAATAATGCTACCATTAAAAAATCTAAATTATTTAGTTGCGAAAGGTGAATAATGTCCTTTAATAACTATAAAAGTATTGCAGATGTTTTAAATGAGTTTCCTCTGATATATCAAGAGGAAACTTTCATCAAAGAAAATGTCTCCGAAATTAGTCCTTACTTCATTGAGCGATTACAATTAATACTCAAAGAGGGAGTAGTATTTAATTCAGAATATGCTATCTGTGAAAATATTATTTCTCCAATTTTAGTAGAAATTTGGCTCAAATACAAAGATAAATTGTTACTTTGGAGTCATCAGGCTTTAAATTATGATGAAAAGTTATCAGGAACGCCTGATTATATTCCTGATTATATTATTGCTCAACGTTCTCCTAGAGGAAAAGTGATATTATATCAACCCTACTTAATTTTAGTTGAAGCCAAAAAAGATAACTTTGATGAAGGCTGGGGACAATGTTTAGCTGAATTAATTGCAGCACAAAAACTAAACAATAATCAACAACATAAAATATTTGGTGTTGTTTCTAATGGTAAACTTTGGGAATTTGGACAATTACAGAACGATATTTTTACTAAAAATATCAAATATTATGTTTTAGAAAACTTACTAGAATTAATGGGAGTAATTGATTTTATTTTTTCTGAAAGTGTTAATCAAGTATTAAGTAACTAGCAAAACAAGGAATTAATTTGTAAGTACGGATAGTGGGTTTTCTCAACCCCTCTTATTTTTGAGGTATACACAATGCGAATTGTCGATTATGAGGCGGACTTTTATGCTTGGGCTAACCAGCAGGCAGAACTTCTGCGACAACAGCAAGGAAATCATTTAGACTGGATGAATCTCGCTGAAGAAATCGAAGCAATGGGTCGTTCAGAAAAACGTCAGCTTGCCAGTCGCTTAGAGGTGCTCATCATGCATCTACTAAAGTGGCAATATCAGCCCAATTTCAGATCTCGAAGTTGGCAGTTAACTATCCAAGAACAGCGCCTACGACTAGGCAAGCTTTTACAAGAAAACCCCAGTTTAAAACCCATGGTGGCGGAGATTATTTTGTCAGCCTATCCTTTAGCAGTAATAAGTGCCGAGAGAGAAACGGGCCTGTCTAACTATCCTGAAGATTGCCCCTACAGTCCAGAACAATTGCTCAGTGATTTATTTTTACCATAGGTTAACCGATTTCCTCTAGATTTTTCTCACAGTATTCTGATTTAATAAAAATGCGTGAACATTATCCTCGCTAGGATGTTACAATTTCCTTAGAAGAGACAAGCAGATAATTGAATCTTGGTAACGGCGATTAAATACAGGAGATGTTTAATAATGTATCAAAGTGATGTGTATAGCAAACCCAGCTATGAGCCCTTACCTCCTCAAGAAACATTACCAACAATGTATGAGCTACCTAGCGAATATCCGGAGGAACCAGGCTTGCCAGACGAATTTCACCTTTTACAACCAGAATTATTGCGTAGCACCTTTTGTCCACATTCTTATCCAAAAGATAATGTATTCATAGGTAGTGAATTAAATTTATACTATGACAGTAAGCATACACAATGGTATAAACGCCCTTAGTTATATTTAACCCTAGCACAGATTAAGCAGCAAGACTTCAGTGTTAGGCTAATGTGAGGGCTATTTCATTCTAAAAAAAGGGTTATAAAAAATGGCTTATAGTGACTTTACTCTAGAAAGAATCACAAAAATATTTGGCATTAACATTGAAGAAAGAACAAATGTTTTTACGGCCTTTGACCAGTTAAGAGTTGATGATTTTTTTATCAAATACTTACAAAATAATATTCCCTTAGCGCAAGCAATTGGTACAGAAAAAGCTAAATCAGAAATGATTATTGCGCCCGTTTTGATTGAAGTAAGAAGATTATTAAATAATAAAATTAGTTTATTTTCAGGAATTGATTTTAATGTTAATATTGAGCAGGGTTTAAATGGATTTTGTGATTTTTTAATTGGGTTATCATCTCAACAGTTATATGTAACAGCTCCTGTGATTGCTTTGGTGGAAGCGAAAAATGATAATCTTAAACAAGGATTCGCTCAATGTATTGCGGAAATGATTGCTGCTGCCCAATTAAATCAATCGGAGGGAAATAATGTGGAAAATATTTATGGTTGTGTTACCAATGGTAATCAGTGGGTGTTCTTGCAATTAACTGGTAATCTAGTAGTAGTTGATTTAGATGAGTACTATATAAATCAACCAGAAAAAATTATTAGTGTATTTGTGAGTCTAATTAAGTCAGAGAAAGATTTTTGATTGTGGAATTTTACTTATGCCATATAGCCAGTTTACAATCCCTAAAGTTGTGGAAGATTTTGGACTCACCTTGATTGAAAGTGGGGCATTTCTCAATGCAACTCAAACTGTCACCCTCAGTCCTTATCTTGAGGAATTTATTACTAAAAATTTACAACTCGCCATTGCGCTGAATACCGAAAAAGCCCGTTCTGAATTAATTATTTGCCCTGTTTTGTTAGCAATCAAAGAAACCTTACCCAGTATTAGCTTTTTTTCTGGGGAAGAATTTAACGTTGATGCCGATTTAGGTTTAAATGGGGTTTGTGATTACATTTTGAGCCAATCCGCCGAGCAGTTGTATGTTACTGCTCCTGTAACAATGGTGGTGGAAGCGAAAAAGGAAAATCTCAAAGGGGGATTAGGGCAGTGTATTGCTGAAATGGTTGCCGCTTGGAAGTTTAATACAGAGCGCAACAGTACCATCAGTTGCATTTATGGTGTCGTAACCACTGGCACAGTGTGGCGATTTCTCAAATTACAGGAGCAAACCGTAACTATAGACCTTAATGAATATCCACTACCCCCAATTAACTCAATTTTGGCAAAACTGACCCAGATGATGTTCCCACAATCAATGGACACCGTGCGATGAATGAAGCAGTTGAATCTTTGAAATGTGCGATCGCCAATAAACTTACATAAACAACCTCAGTAGTTGAGTGGGGTAGAAACCAACTTGATTCAAGTTAAAATAAAATGCGATCGCTTAATGTGTGACTCAAAAAAATGTGGTAATTATCAGGTGTACAAATGTTGGGTTATTAAACTCAACCTACGGTATAATACAGTATAGTGTTGATAACGACCATAGAAATTTTGTAGAGACCATACATACAAAGTCTACACAAGAGTTCTAAATAAGGAGATAATGAATCATGTATCAAAGTGAAGCACCTCCAATAAAAACCATATCCACGGATTTACCCAGTCAGGATATTGATAAGGATATTGATGAAGAATTAGACTCTACAATTCATCCCCGTCCACCCTGGGAAACCTTGCCCACCATGTATGACTTACCTAGTGAAAATCCGGAGGAACCAGGGTTGCCAGACGAATTTCATAACTTTCAACCCCAATTATTGCGTGAAACTTGCCAATCTTCAGTTTATCCCCGAGAGGAAATGTTTATTGGTACAGATTTAAACTTGTACTATGATGTGCATCATTTTTCATGGTATAAAAGACCAGATTGGTTTTTAGTATTAGGCGCACCCGCTTCTGAAACCCAGCAAGATATGCGGTTGAGTTATGTAATTTGGCAAGAAGGATTCGCTCCATTTTTAATAGTGGAATTATTATCACCAGGTACAGAAGGGGAAGATTTAGGAAAAACATTAAGAAGTGCCAATAAACCCCCAACAAAATGGCAAACTTATGAGCAGTATTTGCGCTCACCTTACTATATCATTTTCGACAGATATGAAAATCAACTGCGAGTATTCCAACTATTGGGAATAAAATATCAAGCGGTGGAACTGACAGAGTCAAAATTCTGGTTTCCTGAGCTAAAATTGGGGGTAGGAGTTTGGTCAGGAAAATATCAAGGTATAGAAGGTTTATGGCTACGTTGGTATAATGAAGATGGTGATTGGATAGCTACTTTAGCTGAAACAGCAGAACAGGAAAAACTACGAGCAGAACAGGAGAAA
>NZ_LMVE01000003.1:0-5371 GCF_001432185.1 Cylindrospermopsis sp. CR12
TCTACTAGAGCAGCATAAGCTCGCATTCTTCGGGGCATCTTAGCATCATGGCGCAGTTGTAGCTCATTCAGTAGAATAAAATCGCCACACTCAGGACTATGGGCCTTGAGCAAAACATCACTTTCCCGCTCGATCCATTGAAGTTCACTGTTAATAATTTCCTGAACTTTGATCGTTTTATCCCCCGTGACCCAACGCCCCCAAGCTTGTGGACTAAGTCCAATTAAACGTTTACCGCCAATATCTGATTTTTTTACCATAAATAATCACACAATGGATTTTTCTGCGTCTTTTAACCATGCTTCTAAATCAGAAATCTGTCTAAAATCCAGTAAAGATTCAGCTTCTGCATTTTGCAACAGTTCCTTACCTATCTCCTCTTCATTCGTTCCTAACAACTGTAACAAGGTTACATTGATTGTTTGAATGTAAGGATTCAGGTCTGAACTGGAGGTATTAGGGATATTATTTTTGTAATAATTCAAAGAACATTTCTTTTTCTAAACTTTCAAGATACAATTCAATAGCTTCTGTAATATTATCAATTGTTTCTTCAAAAGTGTCTCCTTGAGAATGACAGCCTTTGAGAATCGGGCAAAAAGCATGATAGCCTCCATGTTCTTCCTTTTCGAGAATCACGGTGTAATTGTAAATTTGTTTGCTGTTGTTGTTCATATATATTTTTTACTTGAACTGGTTTGAGCGCAAAATAGTTTGGGTAAATCTCGAATTTGTCGTACCAGCTGATTTAATTCTTGGGGTTCTAAGGAGGCCTGATGCTCCGGACTAGGGAGAGTGCGATCGCCAACGAATTACCCGTGATTATTCGTTATAGTTTAAAATTGAGACAGAGACATCCTACCACTAGCCACCTAGGTAGATGAGTCTAGTTGGTACGAACTGAGATCATATAGACCGTCAAAGCCCTGCACCTTATGGTTTAGTTTATATTTCATTTAGAAACAGGAGGAACAATTACCTCATGCCAGTATAATATCATAACTTGTTGCATAAATAAACCAAGGATTGCGATTATTTTACATTTCTTTACATCATTGGGAGATCCCCAAGGAATTACTCGTCATTGTTTAAATTAACCCTTACCTGGAGACTGTCTGTGGGGGAAAGCTCAAGTCGGTTGAAACCGACTGGTTTTGTCGTGGGTGATTATTGGTTATAGGTTAAAATTGAGACAGAAAAACCCTCGAACGCGATACTACCGCACCCGCACCCACTACAACTCCATTTCCTAAAGTAACACCTGGTAGGATAATAGCTCTATAGGCAATCCAAACGCGATCGCTTTTTATGTAACGTATGATATGTCTACTTCAAGGAAACTTTTGGTGAACTAAACTACTGGCTACAATCAATCGATCTGCTGGATCACCATGAAAATTCCCTGGTAATCTAGTTGACAGCACCGCAATTTCTGGTGTTAAAGCTAACAGTTGAATTTTTGGATGTTGAAGTGCGAGATTTATCCAAATTTGGACATCCATTGATAAACCAATTCTATTTTTGGCAACCAGCATTGCTAATTCCCAGCAACTAATTGCAGCAATGCCAATGATATCAGCTTTGTTAATGGCTTCAGTAGCTTGTACCGAAAGATTTTTAGATTCTGTTATCCACCAAATCCATTAATGTCACCCTACTTGTCTGCTTGATTATTATCCCTTATTTTCCAACAACTCTAATTATTTTAGCTGGATTGCCAACAGCGATCGCTTGAACCATCATCTGATAGTAAAATCTCATAAGGGGCTTGGGTTTGTTCAAGACAAGAAGATATTGTGGTGCGAATAAATTTTTCAGCATTGTAAGTGGGAATACAAATACTTATTTTCAGTGCGTTATTGTGCATTGTAAATTGTAAAAATTTTGTTAATTTTTCAATCAAAGTAACCAAGGAAAGTAGGTTCTTGCGCCTGTTTTATGGAGAATTAGTCGCCATATTCTCCCGCTCCAATATACTCTTACACATCAGCTTAGCTGATTTCGACTCCGCTCAACCACAGGGGTTGTTTATACGAGTTCATTTTAAATCAAAATGGCGATTGGGAAGCACTCTCTACGGGCGATTGCAAAGCACTCGCGAGATCGCCAGTCTTCCAGCCACTAGTGTTAATTACCACCCTCGAGGTCTAAATTTATCGTCATTGAGAATGACTAAATTATCTCCTGACTGACCAATTACAAATAATCCCTTCCGATAAGCATAACGAGAAACATCCAGTGGAATTACCATTCCCGCTACCGCTCCCAACACCCGGTAACTTTCATACCTGGGGAAGAAACGCTTGAATTTTGATAGTCTTTCTAAATGTTCATTCACATCGTCTTCTGACAGTTTACTTTTCGCTTCAATTAAAATAATATCAGAACTATTAATAACTAATAGGTCAATTTCTAATCCTTCTTTTCCCGTTTGGATATAAGTGTTGCTGGCTATTTCTTTGACTGCTATACCTCTTTCTTGAAATAATTTCACTGCTGCTGGACGCACCTGTGATTCGACGAACTCTCCTAGTCGATTGCCTAACTGACCAATTTGGTTATTAACCCTTTTGGATTCTTCACGTAATAAACGATCCGTTTCTTGGAACTTCCGATCCGTTTCTTGGGACTGCTCACGCAGGAGACGTTCCGTTTCTTGGGACTGCTCACGCAAGAGACGATCCGTTTCTTGGAACTTCCGATCCGTTTCTTGGGACTGCTCGCGCAGGAAACGTTCCGTTTCTTGGGACTGCTCACGCAAGAGACGATCCGTTTCTTGGAACTTCCGATCCGTTTCTTGGAATTTCCTTTCTGTCTCTTTCTGAGACTCAATAAGTTCTCCCAGCAGTTTCCATACCTCATCAGCAGTAGTCGCCATATTCTCCCGCTCCAATATACTCCTACACATCAGCTTAGCTGATTTCGACTCCGCTCAACCACAGGAGTTGTTTATATGAGTTTATTTTAAATCAAAATGGCGATTGCGAGGCAATCGCCCTTGCGAGATCACCAGTCAGGTTTCCAAACAATGCTTTTGTGTGCCACAAAGTTACGAGTTAGTCAATATAACAACAAACCTCTAAGGAATTAGCTGTTATTAGTTGAGTTAACCCAAGCCTGGAGACTGTCTGTGGGGGAGACCGGGAATTGATTCCCGGTCTCAAAGCTCAAGTCGGTTTTAACCGACTGGTTTTGCTGTGGGTGATTATGGTGTATGTGAATTTGTTTCAAATTAAAAGGGCGATTAGGAAGCACTCTCTATGGGAGCTCGCAAAGCACTCGCGAGATCGCCTGTTGTAGACATTGTGACCGATTACACATCTAGTTGATTGCCATTTTGCATATCAAGTTGTGGTTTTAGACCATTGGATTTTTCTGCGTCTTTTAACCATGCTTCTAAATCAGAAATCTGTCTAAAGTCCAGTAAAGATTCAGCCAGTGCTTCTAATTGAGGTACTGACAATTGCCGGATCTGTCCCAACCGTTGCTCCGACAACTCCCCCAGTCGCCGAGTTAGTTGGCGAATCACCATGGTGATCGCCTTCTTGACAAACCTGTCCCTGATCCAACTGAAAAATGCGATCGCATTTTTCCAGCGTACTCAATCGATGAGCAATCAAAATCACAGTTAACTGATGACTTAACCCCTCAATTGCTGCCATCACTTCCTTTTCTGTGGTATTATCCAGGGCGCTGGTGGCCTCATCCAAAACAATTATAGAAGCTCGTTTATACAATGCCCTGGCAATGCCAATTCGTTGACGCTGACCACCAGATAACCGAATACCCCGCTCACCCACAATTTCTTCATATCCTCCCTCTCGACCTTCTATAAAATCCGCAATTTGAGCTAGTCTTGCTGCTTCCTGCACTCGCTCCATATCTATTTCAGCCAGGGGTACACCAAAGGCAATATTTTCCGCTATGGTAGCATCACTAAGAAAAATACTTTGAGGTACATGGGCAATAGTGCGTTGCCAATTGGCTAATCTTTCCCCTTCTAGGGGTTCCCCATCTACTAAAATCTCTCCCTTTTCTGGCTGTAATAACCCCAAAATCAGGTCTGCTGTGGTACTTTTACCACTACCAGTGGTACCGACAAAACCCACGGTGGTATTGGCTTTAATCTCCAAACACAAATCCCGTAATACCCAAGGTGTGGATGGACTATAACGAAACCAAACATTCCGTAACTGTAAGCCTTGATTTAAAGGCTTTCCCATTCCCTGGGGGGTGGGCAACATATCCACGGGCATGGCCAACTTCTCTAAAACCTTTTGCAGAGATACTTGGTTCCCCCGCAGGAATGCAATAGAACTAAAACATCCCTGTAAAGCTGGTAAGAGGCGGTTGGCAGCTAAAGCTAAAGCCCCTAAAATGGGAACTACTCTAGCTAATTGCTCCTGCTGATATGCCATGACCACGGCAATGGTACAGATTGCCACCATGGCTATAGGTTCAATAATATAACGAGGTACCAAGCTGATTAAAGCATTATTGGCACTTGCCAACCGCAGTGGTCTATCTACCTGACCATAGCTATTGACGAATATGCCTTGGTTCCTCTCCAGAATTACATCTCTGATTCCCCCTAAACCCTCTTGCAGATACTTAATCAAAAATCGGTTCTGACTGGTAATAGTATGGCTATTATTAGCTAAAGTGTGTTTGCTCACTTCTAGCAAAATCCAGTAACTGACCCCCAGGGTTACTGCTGTCCCAATAGCAATTCCTGGACTGATGATCACAACCGATAGCACCAGGGCAATGACAATCATTGTATTGACCGCCAACAATAGAGTTTGGGGTAAAATAGTGTTACTCACCAGACTAATATCACTTGTAATCCCGGCAATTAATTCGTTACTGCTGTGGCGAACATGAAAGCTGTAGGGTTGATACAAAACCCGGCGATACACTTCACAACTGAGTTCACTGGCTATGGCGGCTGCAAATCTCAATTGGGAGCGGAGAGTAATTATGCGTAGGATATTGGCTAATATGACTGCCATACCAAAGGTTCCAGCCAACCAAAGTACCAGGTGAAAGGTGGTGGAGACTTCTAATTTCTGCCAAAGGGGTTGGAATGTGGGATTTTGTAGCACTCCGTTGGCGTTACTTAGGGCACCTAAAAAGGGGAGGACTGCTCCTAGGCTAATGACTTCACTAGTAGCAGTGAGCAGCATGAGGATAAATAACCACAGTAGTTGTTGACGACGATGGGAAGGGAGCAGGCGGTATAGTCGGTGGAGGTCTTGAGGTAGGGACATGGGTGGGTGATTGTAGTCTATTAATTGTGGTACATGTAAATTTATTTTAAATCAAAAGGGCGATTGCGAAGCAATCGCCCGTTGTAGACACTGTAACCGAT
>NZ_LMVE01000004.1:0-495 GCF_001432185.1 Cylindrospermopsis sp. CR12
GGTCTCCAGGAGGGTCTCCAGAAACTGGTGATTCGCCAACTAACTCGGCGACTGGGGGAGTTGTCGGAGCAACGTGTGGGACAGATCCGGCAATTGTCAGTACCTCAATTAGAAGCAATGGGTGAATCTTTACTGGATTTTAGACAGATTTCTGATTTAGAAGCGTGGTTAAAAGACGCAGAAAAATCCAATGATCTAAAACCACAAGTTGATATCCAAAATGGCAATCAACTGGATGTGTAATCGGTTACAGTGTCTACAACGAGCGATTGCGAAGCACTCCCTACGGGATCTCTACTTTGCGATCGCCCTTTATAAAATATAAGCCAAACCATAGGGTGCAGAGCTTTGACGGTCTACAGGATCTCAGTTCGTACCAATCAGACTCACCCACAGCTACGAGAGTCGAGTGGCGGGAGTTTTCTGTCTCAATTGTAACCTACAATCACTATAATCACCCACGGTAAAACTAGTCGGTTAAAACCGACTTGAGCT
>NZ_LMVE01000004.1:529-698 GCF_001432185.1 Cylindrospermopsis sp. CR12
GGTTAATTCAACCCAATCACGGTTAATTCTCTGGCGAGCTCCTGTAAGGAGTGCTTCGCAATCGCCCCTAGGGGGGGTGCTTTGAAGTCGCATTTATATATATCCCTATATCCCGTTGGTTTGTTGGGTTTCGTGCCTCAACCCAACCTACGATTACCTACGACAAAAC
>NZ_LMVE01000004.1:743-2356 GCF_001432185.1 Cylindrospermopsis sp. CR12
GGTTAATTCAACCCAATCACGGGTAATTCCTTTGCGAGCTCCTGTAAGGAGTGCTTCGCAATCGCCCCTAGGGGGGGGTGCTTTGAAGTCGCATTTATATATATCCCGTTGGTTTGTTGGGTTTCGTGCCTCAACCCAACCTACGATTACCTACGACAAAACCGGTCGGGTTTAACCGACTTGGGCTTTGAGACCGAGAATTGATTCCCGGTCTCCCCCACGGACAGTCTCCAGGTTTGGATTAACTCAACCAAGTCACGGGTAATTCCTTCCCAATCGCATCCCCCTCTTACTAAAAAGCGATCTCCCATTTGGGTTATTAAACTCAACCTACAATGACCCATATAGACAAATCCTGTGACATCTTAATAGTCGGAGGTGGTATTGTCGGTTTAGCTACAGCCTTCCGTATTTTCCAATCCCGCCCGGATCTCCGATTAGTCCTCCTAGAAAAAGAATCCACCCTGGCTAAACATCAAACCGGCAATAATAGCGGTGTCATTCACTCCGGTCTCTATTTAAGTTGGTGACTACGGGGTTTAGTCCTCAGTATTCGGTGGATGATGCTATTGAGGAGATTATTGCTAAGTATCAATCAGGAGAATTGGTGGAGAGCGATCGCTGTTATACTGTGAGATGGATGAAGCAGTTGAATCTTTGAAATCATCAGAGGTCTGTTGTTATATTGACTAACTCGGAACTTTGTGGCACACAAAAGCATTGTTTGGAAACCTAACTGGCGATCGCCCATAGGGAGTGCTTCCCAATCGCCCTTTTAATTTGAAATAAATTCATATAAACAACGCTGTTGAGGGGGTCAAAACCGGTTGACCCGATGTGTAATCGAAATCTGTAATGTTAAACCATCTTACCAATCTTTTAATACTCCTATATCAATCATTCGTCCTTTTAATACCTATGGACCTCGACAATCAGCACAGCTTGTGGGATGGGAACCTTTATATGGTGGGCGTGAGGGATTTAAGCAGGGTTTGGCAGAAACGGCAGAATGGTTTATGAACCCGACAAATTTGGCAGGGTATAAGAGCGATCGCTACAACATTTGAGGGTCACTGGGGAAGTGGAAAAACTGGAACAGAATTTTTGATGCGGGCTAAAAGCTGTATTGGGAGAGCCGAATCCTTTTGTGCCACTCCATGAGCCTGAGTTTATGGGTAATGAGTGGGAATTGGTCAAAAATTGCCTTGATTCCACCTTTGTTTCGTCTGTTGGTAAATACGTTGATCGCTTTGAGGTCATGCTGGCGGAATATACAGGAGCAAAATATGCTGTAGCGGTAGTAAATGGCACTGCTGCTCTGCATATCGCTTTGTTATTGGCAGGGGTTAAACCGGTGCTTTGAAGTTGCATTTATATATATCCCGTTGGTTTGTTGGGTTTCGTGCCTCAACCCAACCTACGATTACCCACGACAAAACCAGTCGGGTTTAACCGACTTGCGCTTTGAGACCGAGAATTGATTCCCGGTCTCCCCCACGGACAGTCTCCAGGTAAGAGTTGATTCAACCCAGTAATAGTTAATTCCCCAGCGAACGCCCATAGGAAGTGCTTCGCAATCTCGCAAGTGCGAGTGCTTCGCAATCGCCCGTGGC
>NZ_LMVE01000005.1:0-1483 GCF_001432185.1 Cylindrospermopsis sp. CR12
AAAAGCCCCACACTAGGTGAGGAGCTTTTCATTTACCAGTATTTGTTATTAACTGTTGATTGCGGGAGCATTAATTATTGTGCTAACCTTTGAATTAGATTCAAAATTAATTGGTCACGACCAGCATTTTTTGATGCAAATGAAAGTTGACTAGGAGCTATTTCTAAAAGGTTTTCAAATTCAGTTTTAATCCATGTTTTTATAAACTTCTTGACTTTTATATCTCCCTGTTCTATTTCTTGTTCTAAATTAGGACAGCCATCCAGGAGTAAAACAATATCCTCTAAATCATGACTAGTATAGAAATTGCGATTTCCTCGACTATTAAATGCCTCAATTTTTGAAGCTAAAAGATAAGTTACCGGGAAAATATTTATTTTTTGACTACTTGGAAAAGTATAAATAATTGATTTTTTTATTCCTGGCTTGTACCAAGAATTGCTAAAACCAAGGATAGAAGTATCGTCTGGCATTATATCTAATATTAATTCCTGATACCGCCAACGACATATAACTTTACCTTTATCCTGTTCAAGTCCAATTTGACGTAGCTCTTCTTCAAAAAGATAGTATTTATTACGAGGAGTAATATTGATAACGCAATCTACATCATTCGTAGGACGGGCATCAATAGCAGAAATTTCGTCAAGATATAGTGATATTGTTGCCCCACCTATAAAAACTATTTTTTTATTTAATGCGGCAAGTAATTTTGCCGCCTTTTCAAGCATTTGTACTTGTTCATTCATCTGATTGTCAGTTTCTTTTCTAGCTCTTGACTAGCGAGATTTTGTTCTCGCGCACGACCAACCCGAATTGCATCCACCAAACTCAACAACTCATAGAGTTCTGGGTCATTTTTTACTGCAGCAGGAACAGATTTATATAATGGGGTAATACTTTGTCCTCTCACAGTTCCCTGTGGATCACTCCATACGTAGATATCGGTAGAATTGACATTCAGTAAATTTTTTAATGGTTCTGCTGAATGTGCAGTAGCAATTCCCCTCGTTAAAGGACCAGGTTTTTCAGGAAATACGTATTTCAGTCCGTGAATGAGGAATTCAAGCAAAGAATGGTTTTTCACTTTTCTAGTAGACCAATCATACAACCCACTGGACTGACATCTTTTGAGACCAGCATAAACTTCCGAAGGACTAATGTGTAATGCAGTGCCAAGCTGGTTATAAGTCCATTCTGAGTTTTTTAAGTTGTGTACTTTCAGCAAGACAACGATATCTTGAGGTTTTAGCATGACGAGATTTTCGATGAATCTACATTTTATTCTATATTCGCAAATCGCAAATTTATTTGCCATAATTGCCAGTTATGAAAAAAGTCTCCCACTACGTGAGGAGCTAATTGGAATATTACAGCGGTTTTCATGTAAATAAACCACAATGATTGAACCAATTAAGCGCATCCTCTGCTGTAATATAATTTACTGCACTTGTCATGGCCTCATTTAGGGCTTCTAATGTTC
>NZ_LMVE01000006.1:0-74925 GCF_001432185.1 Cylindrospermopsis sp. CR12
TTCTGGTGCGTAATACATATTAGGGTTGGTGGAATATTAGGAGGGTTGGGAAATGCGATCGCCTTTATGAATGGGGTTGTCGATCCGAATATCAAATATTGGTGGTTGAAAAAAGACCTTATATGGGCACACAGATTCCCATGATGAAAATATATCATTGTCAAGTCAAGTAGTCAACCCCCCAATGGAAAATTTTCTGGCGCGTAATACAGGGTTGGTGGAATATTTGAGGGGGGTTGGGAAATGCGATCGCTCTTATGAACGGGATTGTCTATCCAGGAATATGAGATGTTGATGGAATATATCGCTCTTATGAACGGGATTGTCTATCCAGGAATATGAGATGTTGATGGAATATTCGGAGAGGGGACTAAAAAATGCGATCGCTCTTATGAAGGGGGTTGTCGATCCGAATATCAAATATTGGTGGTTGAAAAAAGACCACATTAAGTAGGGAGGCACAATTATTTGTAGGATGGGTCGCGAGACCCATGGGGGCGTTGAGTTTCATACTTCAACCCAACCTACGTTCATCTTAGATTTAATTCCACCCACCCACTTAGGTAGCGTCGAGGAGGGAATAAGAATGGCTTAATGCCAAACGTAGATAAGTACAAACAGAATAATCCAAATAACATCAACAAAGTGCCAAAACAAAGAGGTTGAGTTTACCCCAAAGTGACCATGATCGTAATTGCCAGGAAGAAAAGAGCGCATGAGAATTATCAACTGCAATAGAATACCTGTGAGAACATGTAACCCATGAAATCCCGTTAATAAATAAAACATACCGCCGAATGTACCGGAAGTAAAGCCAAATTCTAGTTGACTCCACTCCACATATTGACCATATAAGAAATAAGTACCCATAGCGATTGTGGCTAATAAGTATAATCGAAATCCAGGTAAATCATGTTTTTGTAAACGTCTTTCAGCCAAATAAATTACAAAACTACTAGAAACCAGAATAATTGTGTTAATTGTGGGACTTACTATTTCCAGTCCTTCCACCCCAGCAGGAAGCCAATTGGAATTGGTAGTTTTATAGACGATATAACCAGCAAAAAAACTGAGAAATATGACACTTTCCGAAAGTAGAAAAACAATAAAACCAAACATTTTACTGCCTTCTTCATCATGACCATGTTGAGATTGAATAGGATTGTTGAGCGAGCTTTCCATGATAGTTCTCCTTAGATAATGGTTATAGAAATAGGTTTTTTCAAGAAAAGAAAGAGGCGTTTTCGCCCCTTTCAGGTGAGGTGATATTTACTCAACCATTTCCATGGTAGAATTCTCCAGATTAGCGGTTAATGGTTCCGACTTACCATAACCGTATGGTTCACTAATAATGATAGGAATTTCTTCAAAATTTTCTACCGATGGAGGTGAAGAAATGAGCCATTCTAAACCTATAGCTCGCCAAGGATTAGGTGGAGCTTTCTCACCGTCTAACCAAGAAACTAAAATGTTGAAAATAAATGGTAAAGTGGACATTCCTAACAGAAATGCTCCCAGACTAGCCAAAATATTCCAAAACGTGTACTCTGGTGCATAGGAAGCAACTCTTCTTAACATCCCCTGCAAACCCAGAGGATGCATAGGTAAAAAGTTTAAATTTGTACCAATAAATGCCAGCCAAAAATGCACCCTTCCCCAACCCTCATTAAACATTCTTCCAGTCATTTTGGGGAACCAATGATAAATAGCAGCATACATTCCCATAGTTACCGTTCCATATAGTACATAATGGAAATGTCCCACTACAAAATAGGTATTATTCACATGAACATCAATGGGAACCGACGAGAGCATAATCCCAGTAATCCCAGCAAAAACAAACATGATTAAACCACCCAGCGCAAACAACATAGGAGTGGTTAATTTAATTTTGCCTCCCCAAATCGTTCCTACCCAAGCAAATACCTTAATTCCCGTAGGAACGGAGACAAACATAGTAGTCAGCATGAACAATAACCGCATCCAACCAGGAGTTCCACTCACATACATGTGGTGTACCCAAACAATAGCACTAACCACCGCAATTAACATGGAAGAAATAGCCACTACCTTATATCCAAATAATGGCTTGCGGGAATAAACAGGAAAGATTTCTGAAAAAATACCAAATATTGGGAGAATAATCACATAAACTGCAGGATGGGAGTAAAACCAGAAATAATGTTGAAACATAACTGGATTACCACCATTAATAGGATTAAAAAATCCCGTTCCCACTGTTAAATCAAACAATAACATTACTGCTCCAGCTGTCAAAGCAGGGAGTCCAAATAATTGAATAATTTGAGCACTAAAAACTGCCCAAACAAACAAAGGCATTTTAAAAAACCCCATTCCTGGGGCACGCATTTTGACAATGGTGGTGACAAAGTTCACTGCGCCCATAATTGAGGAAACACCGGAAATAGCTACAGCTAATAACCAAAGAACTTGACCATTAATTAAATTGCCAGTAGGATTTTGTAAACTGACTGGGGGATAGGCCCACCAACCAGCTTGAGCAGGTCCACCGGGAACTGCAAAGCTGGACATGAGTAAAATTCCCACCACAGGAACCATCCAAAAAGCAGCTGCATTGAGACGGGGAAATGCCATATCCCTCGCACCAATCATGATGGGTACGAGATAGTTTGCTAGACCTACAAGGGAGGGGAATGTCCATAGGAACAGCATCACTGTTCCGTGCATGGTAAACATCCCATTATAAACCGTGCGATCTATTAAGTCAGATTCG
Organism: Cylindrospermopsis sp. CR12; assembly: GCF_001432185.1. NCBI lineage: Bacteria > Bacillati > Cyanobacteriota > Cyanophyceae > Nostocales > Aphanizomenonaceae > Cylindrospermopsis > Cylindrospermopsis sp. CR12. Next base: position 2,756 of record NZ_LMVE01000006.1, read on the forward strand.
GGAGTAACTAGTTCTCCCCGCAAAATCATAGCGAAAATTCCACCGACAAGAAAGAAAATAAAGGAAGTTACTAGATATTGAATACCTATGACTTTATGGTCTGTACTAAAGGTGAAATAGGTTTTCCAGTGAGTTGGTGTTGGGTGATGATTTGATTCACCACCAAGATTAAGTAATATGTTAGTCATGATTTTAGATGTTACATTTTACAAATTGGATATTAGCTGAACTTAAAGATGACTATCACCCACGAAATTGACCACTGGAGGTGCAGCAGGTGGAACAGTTTTCCAACCCAGTTGGATGTTTTTATTGTGGGTCTGAGCATATTCTGTAGCTGCTTGATTGGGAGCAGCTGTAGGACTTTGACTAGCTGCTTTCTTTAACCAGTTTTCATAATCTTCTGGTGCTTGGACTATTACTTTTGCTTCCATAGTCGCAAAGTAAGTACCACTATATTGAGAGTCGGTAAGACTATATTTACCAATGAGAGTTGGGGTAAATTCAAAGTCTATAGTTTTACCAGGAACAATATCCTGTTTAACTCGAAATGCTGGAATATAAAAACCATGGAGTACATCTTCTGATTGCAGTGCTAAATGTACACGTTGATTGCTGGGTAAATGCAGTTCCGTACTAGTAATACCCTGTTGAGGATAGCTAAATATCCAAGCCCATTGTTTAGCAACTACATCTATGTTTTCCAGAGGTTTATCTAAACTTGTTGCGGTTGGTTCTTGCTCTTTTTTTCCTAAGCTAAGTTGGATAGGAAGAGGATTATGTAAGTGTAATAAGTGACCAGGTCCCTGGATTCCTATAGTTTCATAAACTTGATAACTGTAGGTTGCTATCCATAGGACTAACATGATGGGAATAGCAGTCCAAATAATTTCTAGGGTAATATTTCCTTCGATATGTGGACCATCAGTAAAGTCATAGATTCTGGCTCTATGGAATAGGACAGAATATAAAATTGCTGCTGTAACCCCCAGAAAAATAAAGGCTCCTATGGTTACTAAAAAACTGAATAGATTATCTATCAAATGTGATTCAGCTGCAGCTTGCGGTGGTAACCAAGAATAGGATTGTTTACCAATAAAGATGCTCAGGAAGGTGATGAATATTCCTAGAGTCATCACAAGAAAAATATTCACAATTAACCGGATATTCATAGTTATGTCTGGGTGAATTTACTAAGAGAAAATGGGCAATAGGCAAATAGAATAGGTTAACTATTTCCCCAATACACTGTTGACATCCTCTCCCATTCTCAACAAATTATCTGCCGTATTATGTACACCAAATTCTGCTGCTAATTGGGCTCCTAGAGTTCCATGCGCGTACATAATTACCATGATCAAAACTCCGGCAAAAATATAACTCCAACCTACCTGCATATCGGCATCTTTATAGGTTATATAACGTTGCCATCCTCTCCAAAAGGTCATTCCTACCATTAAGGCTAATAAGAAAACACCACCTACACCATGCCACATCATGGTTTCCATAGCTTGCATTCCCCAAGAACTCTTGAGGTTCACCGGTGGAGTGGCTAATAACATTTCATAAAAACCCGCAGCAACTGTAAAAAATGTAATTACAGATGAAGCTACCATGTTGTACCAACCAACTTCAAATAATTGAGCTCGGTTGACAGTTAAACCCAGAGATTTAAACAAGAAGTGGTCTATAGGAAATAGAACAGCTACTAAATCGAAAATAACTCCAATGATAAACAGTCCTAAAGTTAGGTGAACTAGATTTGGATGAATGGGGATTGTGTAGGGTAATCCGTTGGCTCCCATTTGAGCACTTACTTGATCAATTAGTTCTGAATTCATTTCAAGATTCCATCCTTTACTGCTTCCACAACTGGTACTGTATGAATGCCATAAACCCATACCAGTTCATCACCTAGATATACTTGAAAACCTACTAGTATGGTCACCAGTAATCCCACAGCTAAATAGTGCACCGGCAATTTTTGTGGATTACGCGCACGCAGTACATAACGCCAAGCTGTGATTGCAGCTAAAATTCCTGACAGTGACCAACCAATTAGGGTATGGTAGTTTAAAACTGATTTCACAATATTGTAGGGTTTGGCTAAACCAGCTTCAAACTGACCGAAAATAATTGCTATGAAAATAGAAACTGTAGCTACAAACAAGTTCCAAAATCCCACTTCATAAAATCTGGTTTTTCCTGTGAAAAAGCCAACTGCATCACAAAAAAATGCAAATAATATCATGGCAATTACGAAGTGAACCACAATCGGATGGAGTGGATCTGGATAGGGTAAATTGTGGTCGTTCAATGAGGTTAAATACTCAAACATTAATTTCTCCTCTTTAGTTAGATGCTCGTCCAGTATTTACAGCTGGCACCAATTTTCGCTGAGCTATATTCATCAGTCACTACCAGATTTTCATATTCTTGTGCTTTTATTCTGTTCATCTAGCGTTACTTTTAGATTGATTCCCTAGTGATTTTTCAGCATTTTGTGGTTACAAGTCATAATTATTGGACACCCTTGTATTGCGGTATTGCGTAACTTTTTGTCCTCTAATTTTTTTAAAAATACCTTATGGGTTACGCTAACCCATCATAACTCGGTCAAAACTAAAAGTTTGACAAAATGGTAGATAGCCATGATATTCAACTTCACTGGATGTAGCTATTATGAAATACAAAGAAAATATTTTGATGTCTACTATTTTACATTTAAGAATTATTGCTTTGCTTGGTAAAGTATAGTTTTGGTAGCTTTCTATAGATGGATCCATGACACATCGCAAAAAAGGTCTATACTCGCAAAATTGCTAAAAATGTACATTCCCAAACCAGTCGCGGTTGAGCGTAGCACAACAAGTTTTTTCGAGTCTTTTCTAATTCTTGAATAATCTGTGGTTTATGTGTTTTTTGCCAATAATACTGTTGTAAGTATTCAATTAACCATAGCTGTCCTTCCGTGTCTAGCTCCCGATCAATTCTTCTACCCAATTCCAAGGCGTGTAAGTATGAGGTGGGCAATTTTTTTACTTCCTGGAGTAATTCGCTATTAATGCTTTGTAGTTGTTGGTGAGCCAAAATAGCACTTCCCGGACTCCCCGCAGCTAGGTTTAAGATTTCTGGGTGTTCTAAAATCTCTAGGTTTCCTGTTCTGGTTAACACCTGAGTTAAACTACTACTGTCTAACCTATAAAAGGGAATTTTTTGACACCGGGAAACCAATGTGGGTAGAATAGATTCCGGACTAGGTGCAATTAAGATTAAAGTTGCTCTTCCTGGTTCCTCTAAAGTTTTTAGTAGAGCATTAGCAGCAGATTCAGCCATAGCCTCTGCTTGCTCTATTACTACCACGCTACGTACAGACTCTAAGGGAGGACGGGATAAAAATTGAGAGATTTCCCTAATTTGCTCCAATCTAATTACCGGTGGTGCTTTACGCTTAACCTTTTTTTCTGCTGCTTGTGCTGCGGTTAGTCTTTCTCCTTGATATTGATAGGTGGGTTCTACCCAGAATAAGTCTGGGTGATTTCTTTGACTAACACGGTTTTTTAAAACGGACAATTCTTCACCATCTCTAGAACCAGCAAACAGTAGTTGGATAAAACACGTTGCTGCTAAACTTCTCCCTACCCCATCCTTCCCCGCAAATAAGTAAGCTGGTGCAATACGGTTTTGTTTCACGGATGCAGTTAATAGTTCTATGGCTTGTTGCTGTCCTATCAGTTCTTCAAACATGAAAATGGAATGGTGTCTAAGCAGTAGTGTTCACCAACGATTTTACAAACAAATTGTCAATTAAAATTTTCCTGATGTTTTCCTGGACTAATTCCGGTTCCCGATTACCATCTACCCGAATTATCTTCGATGGATGGTTTTTAGCTATTTTATTATATCCCTCTTGCACACGATGGTGAAATTCTATTGTTTCTTGCTCCATTCTATCCAGTTCTGCTTGACCACGTTTACGACTTAGTCCTATCTCTACATCTATATCTAACCAAATGGTTAGGTCACTTTCTAAACCTCCAGTAGCAATCTGATTAAGTTGGTCAATTATAATCATGTTTAACCCCCTACCATACCCCTGATAAGCAACAGTGGAATTTGTATAGCGATCGCACAGAATATATTTCCCGGTTGCTAAGTTTGGTTTAATAATACTGCTAACATGTTGTGAACGGTCTGCTGTATATAATAGCAGCTCTGCCATTTCGTCCAGTGGTTGCTCGTAAAATGTTTCCAGCAGCAACTTTCTTAAATTTTGTCCCAGGTGTGTTCCTCCTGGTTCGCGAGTTAGCAAAAAAGAAATTCCCAGGGTTTGTAACCACTGCGCCAACATTTGCATTTGAGTGGTTTTACCTGATCCTTCCACTCCCTCAAAGACAATTAACTTACCTATCATACTTATAGTATTTGTGGTTTGAAAACGACCACATTATAGATCGAGGAAGAATGCTTAGGAAAGGGTCTTGCGGTTAGATTATGTGCTACAATGGCAATTATATATCATAATGAAAAGGCTTGGTTGTTGACCAAGCCTAGATATATACCAAGTGTTTACCATGCTTATTAATTTAGATTGATAAAAATATAATCTCATCTTCCTAAAGTATAGCTTTAGCCAAAACGCTATAAACTTAGTTGATAGACATTGTATGGCTATATGTTGAAAAACTAAGTTTGTACACTTCCATTGGATAGATGAAATAGCAGAAAATAGAACGTAGACTTATCGATATATGGTAAACACCTGGTATATATAAGAGGCTTGGATTGTATTCAAGCCTTTTTCATAGGTTTTTATCGCGGACAAATAATCTGGCAATTTACATTAAGCGAGCGCGGAGGGATTTGAACCCCCGACCCACAGAACCGGAATCTGTTGCTCTATCCACTGAGCCACGCGCCCTCATACTCCCAAAAGTATAATGCCATTGTAACACGGTTTTACTGGTTAGCTGGAATTATTTCACCAATAATTTATTAAGAATTGTTAAGATTCCCACTCAAGGAAGAAAAATATTGGGACTTCCACTCATCTAAATCCGCTAATGATCTATCTCGATAACGCCCGTATTTTTCTGGTTTGCTCTTGATTTTAACGCCCAAATCTGGAACTATGCCAAAATTGGGTGGCATGGGTTGAAAATGCTTGGGCGCTGCACCACTAATAAACTCAAATAAAGATCCCATCATTGTGGTGTTCGGTAGGGTGAGAGGTTCCTTCCCTAGGGCAATTCTTGCCGCATTAGTCCCTGCTAGCCAACCACCAGCAGATGCAGCGGTATAACCCTCCGTACCAATTAGTTGTCCTGCTGCTAGTAGGGTATGTCGTTGTTTAAATTGCAGGGTCGGTAAAACTAACTGGGGCGCGTTTAAAAAAGTGTTCCGGTGCATTACTCCCAATCTAACAAACTCGGCGTTTTCCAAACCGGGAATCATTCTAAACACCCGTTTTTGCTCCCCCCAACGTAAATTGGTTTGAAACCCTACCATATTCCATAGTTGGCCAGCTTTATCTTCTTGTCGTAACTGTACTACTGCGTAGTTACGCTCTCCAGTTCTTTCATCTGTTAAACCCACCGGTTTCAGGGGACCATATCGCATGGTGTCCTCCCCTCTTTGTGCCATTTCTTCTATGGGTAAACAGGCTTCAAAAAACTTCGCTGTCTCTCTTTCAAAGTCCTTTAATTCTGTTTGTTCCGCTTGGCAAAGTGCTTCCCGAAATTCTAAATACTGCTGTTTACTCATGGGACAATTTAAATAGGCCGCCTCACCTTTGTCATAACGGGAAGCCATAAAGGCAATATCCCTATTAATGGAATCCCCTACTATTATGGGACTAGCAGCATCAAAGAAGTTGAGATATTCTAATCCCGTGAATTGTTGAATATCAGCGGATAATTGGGGACTGGTTAGTGGTCCTGAGGCTAAAACCACTATCCCCGCAGGAACTTCCTTTACCTCCCCTCGTCGTAAATCAATCAAAGGGTGATTGGCTAAGGTCTGGGTGAGATCCTCTCCAAATTTTCCCCTGTCTACCGCTAAAGCACCACCCGCTGGTACTGCATGTTCATCCGCTTTACTAATAACTATAGAGTCAAGTTGTCGCAGTTCTTCATGCAGTAACCCAGCTGCGCGATCGCTTGCCATAGCTCCAAAGGAATTACTACACACTAGTTCAGCTAAGTTTTCCGTATGATGGGCGGGACTAAAGCGTTGGGGACGCATTTCGTGTAGAATCACGGGTACTCCTGCTTGAGCTATTTGCCATGCTGCTTCTGTGCCTGCAAGTCCACCGCCTATTACTTGTATTGGTTCTTTTATGAGTTCTAATATCATAGTCGTATTTTATAAAACAATATGGGGATGAATAAATTGATAACCCGCATCCTTGAGTTTTTGGTTAGAAACCCAGGTATTATACTGACGAGTACTTTTGTTGGTAGCATCCCATATTACATTGGGCAAATTATGAGTTTTTAAAACACCATCAATGAGTTCTCGACTAGTAAAATGACTGTCGTCTACTAAATTATAAATCCCTTGTAACCGTTGCCAACGGGCAAATTCTACAACTCTCACAATATCATCCAAATGTACCCAGTTGGTGATTTCCTCGCCATTTCCCTCACGGGTTGTGCCAGCTGTTCTGCTAAATATTTTAATTAGTTCTCTTCCTGGTCCATAAATTCCCCCTAACCGCAAAATACAAACGCGCAGATTCTCCGTTGCTGCTGCTAGTAAAATTTCCTCGGTTTTGCCAAGAATCTGACTGTTCAAATTGGGTGGAGCTGGTGGTGTCTCCTCATCTACCCACACACCGTTTCTATCACCATAAATCGCATAACTACTTGTGTAAATTAATTGTTTAATTTTAGGATGGTATTTTATTAAAGAGGTTACTGTTTTAGCAGTTTCCAAATAGGTTTTTTCATAACTGCTACTACTTTTAGCACCTACAGCTAATAGAACCACATCTTGATTTTTTAAAACCCTATTTAAAACGACTTGGTCATCACCCATAGTGACTTCAACTGCATCTGCTACTTCTTGTAGGGTTGAGACTTTATGCTCACTGGTAGTAGTTACAGTAACCCTAAAACTCGGATTTTGCCGCCAAAACTTAGCAACCGCATAACCAACATACCCACAACCAATAATTGCTACATTCATAATCATTTACACACCAAAAAAATACTTAACCTTACTCATGCCAACCTTGCGGTTACTGGCAGCGTGCTTATTTTTACTACCTGTGGCTGATACTTTTTAGGAATAGGATTTAGCATGATATGTAAATGAAAAGCACAATTTCCGTTATACAGGATACTCTTTTCTATTTAACCATAAATTGCACCATCAGGCATAATGGCTCCTGTAAGGTTTGCACCCACTAGCTTGACCAGGAGACGCTCCCCTGAGCGCATTCTAGCACCAGTTAGGTCAGCACCTCGCAGATCTGCACCGCTGAGATCTGCACCTATTAAATTGGCTGAACGTAAGTTTGCCTCTCTTAAATCTGCCAATAGTAAGTTGGCTCGGAATAAATTAGCTCCTGATAGATTTGCACCTCTAAGATTAACCTTGTGCATAAAAGTATCACTAAGATTAGATCCACTTAAATTGGCATAGCTAAGATTTCTACCTGATAGGTCCTTATTGCTGAGGTTAGCATGGCTAAAATCTCTACCACTGAGATCGGGATTTTGGGGAGGGTGTTGATTTGGTCGGTAATAGTTAGTCTGTGGTGGTGGGTAAGGGGACTTTTTGGATGTAGGTGGCTCAGAATTATGTCCAGGTTGAGACTGGTCTTGAAAGGAGCGTAATTTTTCCCGTGCTTGATTTAAGGCCTTGATCTTATCATGGGCTTTTTTCTGTAAGCGGTGATTATCCTTAGGTAGGCGATCAGGATGCCAAACAAAAACTAAATCTTTGTAAGCTTGGTTAATCTCTTCTATGGTTGCACCAGGCTCTAAGTCTAATAGTGTGTAATAACGCTCCAGTTCGCTCATGATGATTTATTAGTAGAAAATCAATTGACATGCTCAGAAGAAAATGAACCTCCCTCTTCCCTAATATTTCAAAATCATTAGAATATATTAAACCATAGCATTGGGAGCATAATTTGTGGTAGCCAATCCCACTTATCGTCAGATTTCGACTGAAACTACCTCTCCACTGGGAGAGTTTGTCAGTAGACACATTGGACCGAAAGCAGGTGATATTCACCAGATGCTAAACTCCTTGGGTCTATCTAGCTTAGAGGAATTAATTGAGCAAACAGTACCCAGCTCAATTCGCTTTTTTCAGGAGTTGAACCTACCAGCTGCACAACCTGAACATACAGCACTGGCTAAACTCAAACAAATAGCCAATAAAAATCAAATCTACCGCTCTTACATTGGTATGGGGTATTATGACTGTATTACTCCCCCAGTGATTCAAAGGAACATCTTAGAAAATCCTGGTTGGTATACAGCATACACTCCTTACCAACCAGAAATTGCCCAGGGACGTTTGGAAGCACTATTAAACTTCCAAACCATGATCATTGATTTAACTGGATTGGAAATTGCTAATGCTTCTCTATTAGATGAAGCAACAGCAGCAGCAGAAGCCATGAGCATGAGTTATGGTGTGTGCAAAAACAAATCCTCTAACTATTTTGTTTCCAGCACCTGTCACCCTCAAACCATTGATGTGCTCCAAACCCGAGCTAAACCTTTGGGAATTAAAATCATTATTGGAGATCATCAAACCTTTGATTTTGCTGAGCCAATTTTTGGTGCTATTCTCCAATATCCTGGAACAGATGGTAAAGTTCACGATTATCGCCAGTTTATAGCCCAGTCCCATGCTCAGGGTGCATTGGTGACCATAGCAGCAGATCCATTGAGTTTGACCTTATTGACACCACCAGGAGAATTGGGAGCGGATATTGCCATAGGAAGTACCCAGAGATTCGGTATTCCTTTGGGTTTTGGTGGACCTCATGCGGCTTATTTTGCTACTAAGGAGGAGTATAAACGGTCAGTTCCAGGGCGAATTGTGGGGGTGTCTAAAGATGTTCACGGTAAGCTGGCCTATCGTTTGGCTTTACAAACCCGTGAACAACATATTCGTCGCGATAAGGCTACTAGCAATATTTGTACAGCTCAGGTACTTTTAGCGGTAATGGCGAGTATGTACGCAGTTTATCATGGTCCCAATGGACTGAAAAAGATTGCAGAAAATATTCATCAACTGACTAAGGATTTAGCAGCAGGACTGGAAAAATTGGGTTATGAAGTCCTGAATAGGAACTTCTTTGACACCCTGCGTGTGGGGTTAGGAAATAGGAGTTTGGAAACACTCCTGATAGCTGCAGATGAGAGAAACATCAATTTGCGGATTTTTGATGATGGGGATATAGGAATTTCCCTGGATGAAACCACAAGTTTTACAGATGTGATAGATTTGTGGCAGATTTTCGCTTTTGCTAATGGAATAGGGGATGGGTATGGTTTCCCCTTCAAAGTTGAAGAAATTAGGGAAACTAATTCCTATCTGGGTCAAATTCGCACTAGTCCCTATCTTACCCACCCCATATTTAATAGTCACCATTCTGAAACTGAATTACTGCGGTATTTACATCAGTTGGAAACTAAGGATTTATCATTGACAACTTCTATGATTGCCTTAGGTTCCTGTACTATGAAGTTAAATGCTACTTCGGAGATGATTCCTGTTAGTTGGGCGGAATTTAGCAAAATTCACCCCTTTGCACCAATTACCCAAACTAGAGGTTATCAAATCCTCTTTCAACAATTGGCAACATGGTTAGCAGAAATCACCGGTTTTGCGTCTATATCTTTACAACCTAATGCTGGTTCTCAGGGAGAATACGCAGGACTATTAGTCATTCGTGAATATCATCAAAGCAGACAAGAAGGACACCGCAATATCTGTTTAATTCCCCAATCTGCTCATGGCACAAATCCCGCAAGTGCAGTTATGTGTGGTATGAAGGTGGTAGCTGTCGCTTGTGATGAATGTGGTAATATCGATTTGGGAGATTTAAGCACCAAGGTACAAAAACATAGTCGTGAACTGGCCGCTTTAATGATTACCTATCCATCAACCCATGGGGTGTTTGAAGAAACTATACAGGAAATCTGTGCCCTAGTTCACCAACATGGTGGACAGGTGTATATGGATGGAGCTAATATGAATGCCCAGGTGGGTATTTGTCGTCCCGGTGATTTGGGTGCGGATGTTTGTCATTTGAACCTACACAAAACCTTTTGTATTCCCCATGGTGGTGGTGGTCCAGGAATGGGTCCCATTGGTGTTGCTCCCCATCTGGTGGAGTTTCTACCAGGTCATTCTGTGGTTAAATTAGATAGTGACCACGGTGCGGTTTCTGCTGCACCCTGGGGAAGTGCCAGTATCTTGGTTATTTCCTGGATGTATATAGCTATGATGGGTGCAGATGGCCTAACTCAAGCAACCAAAATCGCTATTTTGAATGCTAATTACATTGCCAAGCGATTGGAATCTTTTTACCCTGTTTTATATAAGGGTAAACATGGTTTTGTCGCCCATGAATGTATTTTAGACCTGCGAGGAGTAAAAAAATCAGCAAACATTGAGGTGGATGATATTGCTAAACGTCTCATGGACTATGGTTTTCACGCTCCTACGGTCTCTTGGCCTGTAGCAGGAACAATCATGGTTGAACCTACGGAAAGTGAGTCGAAAGCTGAGTTGGACCGTTTTTGTGATGCACTAATTGCCATTCGTCAGGAAATTTTGCACCTCGAGTCTGGTATTATGAATCCGGAAGATAATCCCTTGAAAAACGCCCCCCACACTATACAAAGTTTGATTGTTGGTGATTGGAACCACTGTTACTCCCGCGAACAAGCTGCTTACCCTACGGACTGGACTCGTCAATTTAAGTTTTGGCCGAGTGTAGGTAGGATAGACGCCGCTTTTGGCGATCGCAATTTTGTTTGTTCTTGTTTACCTTTAGATTCGTACATGTAAAATAGTAGGAGGGCTATCCCCTCCTACTCTAAAATCTCCCATTCCCCTGAATAATATGTTTCACAGTGGTCAAAGTTTCTAAACTAATGAAACCTCTCCTGTGACCTCTTTGATTTGACATTCCCAAAAACACCGCATCTCCCCTGGAAGAATTACGAGCAAATCGAGGAGAAGCATTGATATATGTGGATGCACTGTTAACACCTAAGGCAAATTGTCTGCTTTCTTGGTAAGACTCTGTGGCTATAGCATCCGCGTGACTACTACTATATTGATTAATCCAGGCGATCGCACTATCTAGGGTATCTACCAATTTGAAAGCGATGGTCTTATTTAAATATGGAGTTCCCCATTCCTCATCTTGAACCAATTGCAGTTGGGGAAAAGCTTGTACTAGTTCGCCATCTCCCTTGAGTTGAAAACCCCTGTCTTTTAGACTGTTCCACAGTGCAGATAGGGAGGATGGTAAGGACTGACGGTGGACTAAAACCTTTTCAATAGCATTTACTGGATCCGGTTCGCTTTCATGACTATCCAAGACCATCCATCGTACCATTTCTAAGCTCCCATTTAAAGACCAGTAAAGGTAACAATTCCCCATAGCTGATTTTAATACGGGACAGGTTGCTTGTCTAACTACTTGTTGAATCAAGCTGGAACGTCCATAAGGAATAACCAAACTTAAATAGTCTTCCTGAGTCACTAAATCCCTGATAGAAGTACCATGTTCTGCTGTAATTAATTCTACACAACCACTAGGGAGACCCGCATCTAAAATCGCCGTTTGGAGAATTTCTGCGATCGCTCTATTGGAATGACTAGCTTCCGTACTTCCCTTGAGAATAAGGCTATTACCAGTTTTCAGACAAAAACCGGCGGCAATGGCCCCTAATTCCGGTAAAGCCTCATAAATAAAACCAATTACACCCAAGGGCATAAGTTGGGTATAACTTTGAGAATCTTCCTGTTGATAATCAGCAGTTCTCACCCGTCGTAGGGGATCGGATAGTTCCCCCAATCGCTCCAGCAGATCCACGGTTGCTTGCAAGCGACTAGGGGTAAGTTTAAGCCAGTCCAGGATTAATTCTGGAACTGCCATTTCCCTACTTGCTTCCAAATCAAGGGTATTGGCTTCCAGAATATCATCAAAGGAGCATTTTAGTGCCCTGGCCATTGCCAAAACGGCGCGACTCCGTTCCGCACCTTTAGTTGTACCTAATTTGATGGCAGCATGATAAGCACGTTTGGCAATGTTCATGTACTAACAATAAAATCAAGGTCTATAATTGAACCAGGCAATAATTGCAGGTAGAGTGGCTAATAATACCACAATAGTTGCCCAAATAATCATACCTGAACCATTGGTAAATCGGAATGCTAACGGTAACCCAATAATCGCGAATAACAAGATCATGGCTAAAACCATGGGAAATTGATTTTTCCCTAATTTGGGTTGCATTGGGTTCCATTTTCTCCCAGTCCAAGACCAAGTTCGCTTATAGGGGTAATTAGTACAGAGCTGTTCTAGTACATAACCATTACCTTCTACAACAAATATTTGTTGACAGCGATCGCATCCGAAAGCATCCGTTAGAGTGATGGGTACTAGGCGGCCCCGATGCCTGCAGGGACAAGCATGATCCGCATCTAGGTCTATTTTTTCTAGTTTCTGAGGTGGCACGACGAGTGTAAATATCTGTAGCGAGGTTGAGGGGGTGAATTCATTCTGGGTTAAGAACAACATAATTTCAGGAGACCGTTATTAAACTCCAAAGTTTTGAGATTCACGCCTCCTCTAATATATTCTGACTAAAATCAAAACCGCCACATTTCACCAAAATTGAATTGGTGATACTTTTTTCAGAGCGGGTAACGCGATTCGAACGCGCGACATCAACCTTGGCAAGGTTGCGCTCTACCACTGAGCTATACCCGCATATCCAACACACTCCTAATATCTCAGATTTTTGGTAGATTGTCAACCCCTATTTTTAAAAAATTCCTAAATAATAATCCAATAATTTTTGTTCCAGGAATTTAGGATTGGACTGATTTTGCCAGATTGGGGCGCAATTGGCGCATCAAACTAGCCATTTCTATGGCATCCATGGCATAATTCCAACCGTGATTACTTTTAATCCCTGCTCTTTCCAACGCTTGTTGCATGGTATCTGTAGTCAAAATCCCAAAAATCACTGGCACACCAGTTTGAAAGCTGGCTGCAGCAATTCCTTTAGATACTTCAGCGGATACATAATCAAAATGAGGTGTTTGTCCCTTAATTACTGCACCTAGACATATTATTGCATCATAACGTTGAGAAATTGCCAACTGACGCGCCACTGTGGGAATTTCAAAACTACCGGGAACCCAAACATAATCTACTTGATTTCCTTGGGGGTCAGGATTTATCCCATGACGCTTGAGACAGTCTTGGCATCCTTCCAACAGCTTTACAGTCACGAGGTCATTGAAGCGACCAATAACCAGAGCAAACTTTAAAGCTTCCGCTTGAGTAAATGTTCCCTCAAAAACTGCCATTATTGCCTCTTTAAGTAAATATAAAGGATTAAATTTGTTTAACTGTAACTTAGGGTAAAAAGATAGAAGAGTGGATAAGTATAAACAGTTAAGTTAATAACTATCAGCTCCTCTAATCTTTAGATTATGGTTTTTTGTCCATTGGTAATTGTTCTTTAAACCACAAAGAAGTTTAATACACCAACCAAAAGGACTAAAGCAATCCAAATTCCGGAACCGAGCCAAAGGAGCTTTTTGGAATCAACCCAGTTTTGAGGGGTTGCGTAAGCAACAGGAACACCTACCACCAGGACGAAAGAGAACAAAACCAAAGATACTAAAGCAAATTGGAATACTATGGTCATTTTACTTTTCCCAATACACCGAAATCATGACTTGTAAACGGACTGTCGCGTTATCATAGACAGAGTTACATAATTTTATCATCAAATAAATCCCTTATATTGGGAAGTCCCCCCTGTTATGGAAATAATTCTTTGTCACACAACTGCTGATTTTGACGCTTTAGGGGCGGCGGTGGGATTAGCTTGTCTTAAACCAGGTAGTAAAATAGTATTGACTGGAGGAGCCCATCCACCAGTAAGAGACTTTCTCTCCCTATATCGAGATGAGTATCCCCTAATTGAAAAACGTTCTGTCAACTCTGAGCATATTCGCTTCTTAAGCATAGTAGATACCCAACAGCGCAATCGTTTAGGTAAAGTCCAAGCATGGTTAGACCTAGCCAATCTAGTAGAAGTTACAGTTTACGATCATCATATCAATCAAGAGAGTGACATTATTGCCACTAGGTTATATATTAGCGAAGTAGGTGCAACAACCACCCTAATAGTAGAAGAGTTAATTAAAGAGAATATAATTATTAATGCTGCTCAAGCTACAGTGATGGCTTTAGGCATTCATGTAGATACAGGTTCCCTAACCTATGGTCAGTCTACAGCGAGAGATGCAGTAGCATTAGCTTGGTTAATGGAGAGGGGAGCAAATCTAGGAGTAATTGCCACCTATAGAGATCCTGGGTTATCACCAGAAATTCAAAGATTATTAGGTGAATGTTTACAAAGACTAGAATATTTGTGTTGGAGGGGGTACACCATTGCTTGGATGACCCTCAAAACAGATAATTTTGTTCCTGGGCTATCAGGTTTAGCAGCGCAACTGATGCAGTTAACAGAAATTGATGCCTTACTTTTAGCCCATGAATATACATATAACGATGCCGAATTAAGATTAACAGTAATTGGTAGAACCCAAATTCCCCATACTAACCTAAATATATTATTTACCCCATTTGATGGTGGTGGGCATTCTCAAGCAGCATCCTTAAATGTTAAAAACACCAGTTCAGCCATAGTTTTAGAAAACCTATTAGCTGGACTAAAACTGCAAATTCCCCAACCACCCATAGCCAGAGATTTAATGTCTTCTCCTGTGAGAACTATCAGACCAGAAACCACAATTGCTCAAGCTCAAAGAATATTATTACGTTATGGACATTCTGGGTTATCTGTGGTCAATAACCAAGACAAGTTAGTAGGTATTATTTCCCGAAGAGACCTAGATATTGCCCTACATCATGGTTTTGGTCATGCACCGGTTAAAGGGTATATGACCACGGATTTAAAAACCATTACACCCCACACCGAATTACCACAAATCGAGTCCTTAATGGTAACTTATAACATTGGCAGATTGCCAGTTTTAGAAAATGGTAATTTAGTGGGTATTGTCACCAGAACTGACCTTCTCAGACAACTGCACCAACTGGAAATTAAAAATTTGCCATTAGCACCACAGAGTAATGGTCAGGAATTAGATTCAATTAAGTTAAACCTGGAATTAGAACATCGACTTGCTCCCCAATTTTGGCAATTATTAACTAGAGCATCCCAAGCAGCGCAAGCAAGAGGTTGGCATTTGTATTTAGTTGGTGGGGCGGTTAGGGATTTGCTATTAGAGAATGATCCAAGCAACCAATTAATGCTCCATGATATTGACCTAGTAGTAGATGGTTTTCATCAAAGTGCAGATGTGGGAGCTGGAGTAGAATTAGCCAGGGAGCTACAGCAAATTTATCAAAATAGCCGTTTAGAAATTCATGGAGCATTTCAAACTGCGGCGTTATTGTGGCATAAAGATCCGGAATTAGATTGTTTATGGGTAGATATTGCCACAGCTAGAACAGAATTTTATCCTTATCCTGCAGCAAATCCAGAAGTAGAAGCCAGTTCCATTCGGCAAGATTTATATAGAAGAGACTTTACAATTAATGCCATGGCACTAAGATTAACATCTCCCCACGGTGGTGAATTACTAGATTTTTTTGGTGGATTAATAGATTTAAGATCCCGAAAAATTAGAGTTTTGCACCCCAATAGTTTTATTGAAGATCCCACCCGAATTTATCGAGGAGTGCGGTTTGCCATCAGGTTTGGTTTTGCCATTGAACAGCGAACTGCTGAGTACATCCATTATGCCATTAATAGTGGTGTTTATGATAGAACAGTGCAAGAAAATATCAAAACACCAGCTTTGCATACTCGATTGAAAGCTGAATTAAAACTGATTTTACAAGCACCCTATTGGCAATCGGCTTTAAAATTATTAGATCAGTTAGGAGCTTTACAATGTATTCATTATACCTGTAATTTAAATTATGGCATCTTGCGAGAATTGGTTTTATTGGAAAAACTATTGAAAATTCAAGACAGATTTTGGCAACCAGCTCAACAATTACCACCTACTTGGTTAATCCGGTTAGAGATATTAATTAGCAGCTTAGAACCAGAGTATAGAAGTAAGGTAGCAGAAAACTTACAATTATCAGAGACCAGTGTAAATAGACTCAAGAAATTAGAAGCAGCACAGGTAGAAATAAATAGAGAGTTGGCAACTTGTGAATTAGCTAGTGTAATATTTAACCTACTACAAAAATACGACTCCGGAACTTTGATGTTGATAGCTGTAAAAAGTTCCCGGGAGATTAGAAGAAAAATCTGGTATTATTGGAGGGATTTAGTGCATGTTCAACCTTTATTAAAGGGAGATGACTTGAAAAAAATGGGTTACAAACCAGGTCCAATTTTTAAGCAGATTTTAGACCATTTATTGATTGCTACTTTAGATGGTAAAATTAAGACCAGAACCCAAGCAATAGAATTGTTAACTGAAGCTATAAACTCAGACGCACCCAGTTTTTAAAAACTGACCACACTATGACAACCCTAAGTAGCATAATTTTGGCAGGTGGCAAAAGTTCTAGAATGGGCAAAGACAAAGCTCTAATTTCCATTGGGGGAGTCCCTTTATTAGAAAAGGTCTATCATGTAGCTAGAAGTTGTACTAACAATATCTACATAGTCACACCCTGGGTAGAAAGATATCAGGATTTGCATTTGCCAGGATGTGAATTTATTCAAGAAGACCCAAACCATACCCAAGGTCCCCTAGTAGGTTTTGCTAGGGGAATGGAAAAAACAGTCACAGAATGGGTTTTGTTATTAGCTTGTGATTTACCAAATTTGCAAATTCCAGTTTTCCAAGATTGGGTACAGGAATTGGACAATACACAACCCCAAAATATTGCCCGGTTGGTGAAAAACTACTATGGTTGGGAACCTCTTTGCGGTTTCTATCGCACCAGTTGTTTACCCCTACTGGTGGATTTTATTAATCAAGGAGGACTTTCTTTTCAAGGATGGCTCAAACTATATCCAGTTGCTGCTCTACCCCTATCAATACCAGATATGTTGTTTAATTGCAACACCCCTGATGATTTAAGGATGGTAACTAAAGAAGATGAACCGCATGGCTATTCTTGAGTGGTTAGCACATTTTTTTTAGGTGGATTATTTCTGCTATTCAAACTACGAAAATATAAACCCCCAACAGTAGTTAACAACAGTAAGTATCCAATTCCCTGTACTAAATAAAGCTTGTCTCTATAACCAAATAAGGATTTAAAAATAATTCCTGGGAATTTTTCATCAGGTAATATTGAGCTGAAGTTCCAAACCAATGGACCCAAAATACAAGAATGGATTTTGGTAAAGTGTTCATAGTAAAAACAAAGATTTTCTGATGCACGACTAGTGATGGCTAAACTAGCAATTGCATCATCAAAATGTCCCATTCCAGAAACTAATAGTCCAGCAACTATTAAAACTAATAAAATTCCCATGACCTGGAAAAATTTCCCAATGTTAATTCTTACACCCAGTTTAAACAACAAAACCCCAATTCCTGCTGCTGTTGCTAAACCCCCAATTGCTCCTAGGGTGGGTAATAACCCTTGTTGAAAATTAGCAGCTACAAACAAAACTGTCTCAAATCCTTCACGAACTACAGCAATTAGAACTAAACTGAAAATACCTAAACCACCATGTCTGTTTTTAGTTAAAGCTTGTCTGACCGCTCCTTCAACTTGTAATTTCAGAAATTTAGCCTGTTGGGTCATCCAAATCAGCATCCAACTGAGCATAATAATCGCTAGTATGCTAAATATTCCCTCTAAAATTGGTTCAACTGTACTGGTGTATTCAGGATTAACAGACCCTAAAAATTTAATTATTCCGGTAAATAAAATACCGATTAGACCACTCACAATAACACCAACTACAACACCTGCATAAACCCAAACATTTAATTGAGATTGTTTGGACTTATTTAATAAAGCTAAGACGATGCCAACTACTAAAGCAGCTTCTACACCTTCACGCAGGGTAATCACAAATGTAGGTAGAGCAACACTAAAATTCATTGTCAATTAATTTAAGTAATAGGTCTATATATTAAGGATACCCAACAAGTTGGGTATTTTTAATTCTATCAGCTGAAATCTCGGAGCATCTTTTTGAGTTCGAGATTATGCATCTCTTCCTGCCCAATCATGTTGCGAGCGAACTCTTCCAAGTAAATACTAGCATCAGCAACATTTTCTAAAAGTGATTTGTACATGTCTAAGGCTTTGCCTTCATGGATTAAACTTTCTTGCAAGATATCCTTGACACTATGCTTGAAAGTCTCTTCCATTTGAGCAATTCTGAGAGTCGGATGTCCATCCAAACCGGTTAAAATTTCTCCTACTTGTTGTGCATGTAGTAGAGATTCGCTGGCTTGAGCTTTAAAAAAAGCAACTATTGGCAAGCGATTTGGTCCGGTGACCATCAAGGAATAATGGGTGTAGCGCACTACTCCAGCTAGTTCAAATTCCATGATGGTGTTGAGAATGTCAATTGTCTTTGGGTGATCTAGTTCGCGCATTGGTTGTAGAGATAAGAAAAATGAAAATTTGTCAGGACTTGAGTGAGCAGTTATACGGTTTTTAACTGAACTATCTGGATGAAGTTGCTAACTTTTTCCCTCTTTTTTTCACTTAATTCCTTATTCTAGATGGTTTTTCCTGGCTAAACTAGCTTACAGATTACATCACGGTGAAAAATTTGGCATTTTCTTCTATGGTTTTAACCAGTGAGCTCACTTGCTCGGGAGTTTTCACTATCTGATTAGGTGGGATAGCAGAAGGCCAAACTTGTAGCAGTTCAGTTAGAGCTGTATCTATGGCTTTTTGTGCTTCCGGATTCACTGTTGCCATTTGTGGGGAAACACTCTGATATAGTTGATGGGAGTAGATAACGAAACCACGGGAATCTTGATACTCTATGGGAGCGGTGATTTTGTTTTTAGCGATCGCTGCTTCATATTCTGCTGTTGCTGCATCTAGTAGTCCCTTAATCACTTGTAATATGAACTTGGGTTGTAAGCGTTGTTCATTGGGTAGAGCTGTAATTGCAGTGTCTATATCTGACATAGCTGCGGTTAGATTGGTTGCCACCTTTTCATCTTGAGGACGGAATTTAACTAGTTCGGTCAACTTCACTAAATCCTCTTTAAATTGTTTGACCTTCCGCTCGTTAAGTTGTTCTTCTATGTCAACATAAATCTCTTCTACTGGATGTCCGATATGGGGTTCGGCCTGTTTTGGTTGGTTTTCTTTCAACAGTTCCTCTGCTACCAAAAGATGTCCCTTCATTAATGCCAATTTTGTCATATAGTCTACATCTTTGGCTTCTCCGGTAAGCACCACTTCCTCTACGGTGACCATATCCTTAATTTGTTCAAACTGTTCCTGTGTAATTACTTTTTTACTCACCAAATCCGCTGTTGAACCGTAGGGACGACTAGCTTGAATTTTGTTGGATAAAGCGGGAACCCCTAATTTCCCTTCCAATTTGTCCAATTCCGATAAAATGGCATTATTAATATTAATTTTGCCCTTACCAGTGTGAGTCATATCACTGGTTGTCTGTGTAACTGCTGGTGTAACACTGGTTCCCCCAGGGGGTTGACTACCACAGGAACTTAGACACACAACTAGACAAGCTACTATGGATAAGATTAGATGTCGATGTTTGATCATTTTCATCCCAGATAAAAAATTTACTGATGTTCTTGATTGATACAGTTGAAAACTATTCCTAGTATTGTTGATGATATTTTGAGATCAAATGATAATATTTGTCAATAGTCAGTTATGGCATAAATATGAAACAAGAAGTTTTAGCAGTGATAAACCTAGTTTGATTCAGGAATCACTTCCAATTGACCCATACAGCCGTTTTCAGCAATGATGTCCTGGTGGGGATGGAACATATACTTACCTGGATAACGAAACCTAAATTCTAAAATATGCCTTTCTGCAACACCCATGGTCACAACATCTGTTTTGTAAGTGGGAGTCATGGTCATCCCCAAGGGATAAACATCAAAAAAGTTGGCATGTAGATGAAAGGTGACAGCAGGCTCAAATTCTATAATGTTTAAAACGTAGGCTCTAATTAATTGATTTTGATAAATCTGAATAGGATGGTGCATGTAATAATGGGGCAGTCCATTGAATGAATAATATTCATTTTTATTGTCATCATTGATATCATATCCAGACATTATTAAAACAATCTCATCTGCATTAGGACGTGAGTTGGGTGGATCCACAATTAACATCCCATATAATCCTTTGGCAATGTGACGAGTAACTGGTTCAACATGACAGTGATATAAATGGACTCCATAGGGGTCAGCATCAAACTCATATATAGTTGCTTTGCCATTGCTAATGGGACGTATACCATCCATTTCTGCTGGATGTATCCCATGAAAATGCAAAGAATGGGAGTGACCAGCTTGATTGAGAAATAAGACTCGGATTCTCTCCCCTGCTTTAGCTCTGAGGGTTGGTCCGGGAATCCTACCATTTAAATCCCAAATGTTGTAGGATACCAAACTGTTCAAGTGAATTGTGGAAGTACCTGCTATTAACTCAAATTCCCGAATATTTCTGCCATTTTCTCGCTTGAGAGTTCCATAATCAAAGTTTCGCAACACCTGCATGGGTTTGGTGGCCTCTTGGGATTCTGTCATTTCCGTAGGAGGAATTTTAACAGCGTTATTATAGCTGTTTACCATCCGTAAAATAACTGAGCTACCAATTAACCCTCCACCAGCTAGACCCATTTGTAATAGCCGGCGCCGGTTCCAAATTGTACTCTTACTCCAGTCAGGATTTTCAGACATTAGATACTCGGTAAATCATTGGTTGCATAGGTGGCTGAAGGCCTCTTCCTCCAAAATTATAGCACAAGTAGCCTAACTCATGGTCAAACCCATGAGATTCTCCTAATGGGACATAAATGCGATCGCACTCTGACATACCTCCAGCTCAAGAGAAAACCTAATCTACATTACACTGTTTTCAGGACTGCACGACCACACAACTATAATTTAAGCTAAGTAGGGAGGCACAACTATTTGTAAGATGGGTTGGTAACCCATGAGGGCGTTGGGTTTCATACTTCAACCCAACCTACGTTCATCTTATTACACTTTAAATTTAGAATTGCTACCGTTAACCTTGACTTATTCATTAAGTATTAAGTACTTATGATAAAAAATTATTATAACTATTTACAAATATTTATGGTTTGATGTGAAAGTTTCAGGTGGCAATTGTTTCCATTAGAAAACATTCTAAAAATATCCTAAAATTCCGTCAAAATATCCTCCCATATGGCATTGTGAAAATAAGCAAAATATAGTTTCCTGTAAATTTGATGTCTCTTTTGATATCTATTGAGTTTGTAATTGTATTGCCCAGTATTGCTTAACCTAGTATCAAAAAAACAAAAATCCGGGGTTTTTATGCATATACCAGATGGATTTATTTCAGTACCAGTAGCAACAACTACTAGTTTAGCTAGTGCAGCTGCATTATTTATATCATTCAGGCGATCGCAAACTGCCTTTGGAGTACGTCGAGCTCCCTTATTAGGACTAACCACAGCCTTTATATTTGCTGCGCAAATGGTGAATTTTCCCGTAGCTGGAGGTACGAGTGGACACCTTTCAGGTGCTGCATTAGGAGCAATAATTTTAGGCAGTCCTTGGGCGGGAATTCTCTGTTTAGGGACGGTTTTGATTATTCAAGCTGTGTTGTTTGCCGATGGTGGAATTACTGCTTTAGGAGCTAACATTTTAAACTTAGGAGTAATTGGGGTTTGGGTAGCATGGATATTAACCCAGACTTTACAGCGTTTGCTGGGTGGTTCTGTACAACGTTTACCCCTAGCAGCAGGTATAGCAGCAGGAATTAGTGTAGTAGTATCAGCGATCGCCTGTGCTATTGAGTTAGCGATTTCTGGGACAGCACCGGTGAATTTAGTCTTACCTACAATGACGGGTATACATATTCTAATTGGTATAGGGGAAGGATTAATTACCGGGGGTGTACTAGCGTATTTAGCCAGATCACGTCCAGACTTACTACCAGGAGAGGAAGAGAAATTTCGGGGTTGGTTAATACCAGTGGTGAGCATTTTGCTGATTGCTGGAGTTATATCCTTGTTTGCTTCCGCATGGCCAGATGGCTTAGAAAAAGCAGCGGAGAATTTAGGGTTTATTAAATTGGCCGAAGAAGTCAGAATTGTGGTACCCACCCCCTTTGCTGATTATGAAATTAACGGATTAGGGCAAATTGGTACAAGCATTACTGGTTTATTAGGTGCAGCATCTTGCTTTGCCGTAGCCTTTGGGATTGCTAAGGTGATTAAACCCAAAAATGCTTAAAATATCCTTGCCATTACGCTTACAACTATCCTTAATTGTAGTCATCGGAACGGCTTTTTTAAAGTATCACAGTTGGCTGCAATTATACATTTATGGAGCGATCGCCCTAGTATGGGTGGTGATATTAGGGGTAGAGATAGTGAAACTGGGTGGGTTACTGGGTGGGGAATTAATTTTCCTGTGTTTGGTAGCATTACCCCTAGGGTGGGAAAAGGCCAGTTTTTTATTAGTTCGTTCTCTGATTTGTTTAATAGTGATGAACAGCTTTTTACTTACCCTACCACCCCACAGTTTTGGCATTGCGCTCAAAGGATTACCCATTCCTCTAGTATTAAAAGAAAATTTACTCCTAGCAGGACAATACCTAGAAATTCTGCTGGCCGAAATTCACCGGATGCAGCGCGGTGCCCAACTGCGTGGTTTAAGTGGTACTAGGGGATGGTTACGTTATGCTAGTGCGGCTATGATTGGTGCTTTGTATTTAAGGACTTTAGAAAGAGCAGAGCGAGTTTATGCTGCTATGATTACCCGTGGTTACAACGGTCAACTTCCCATGGATTTCCAACCTAAACCACAAGAACTTTTGACAATTATTTTAGTAATTGTTATTGCTAGTTATATCACTGTTAGTTCATATTAAAGTAATAAGTTTTGACATCCTTAACCTCCTATTCTTCCATAACCCACTTGTTTCCTGAGACCCTTGTCCTAGAAGTGAAAAGTCTAGTGTATGCTTATACAAATAAGTGTACAATCTTAAAAAATATTTCATTTAAATTAAAAACAGGCGATCGCGTGGCTTTAATTGGTGCTACTGGTTCAGGGAAAAGTACTCTTTTAGAAAACCTAATTGGGTTAAAGTATCCCCAGGGTGGCACAATTACCATCAATGGGGTTCCGGTGGAGCCAAATACCGTAGCAAAAATACGTAAACAAATTGGATTTGTCTTTCAGGATGCCAATGATCAACTGTTTATGCCAACAGTATTAGAAGATATTACCTTTGGACCACTCAACTATGGTGTTGCACCAGTGGTAGCTAAAGAAAAGGCCAGACAACTACTAGCTGATTTTGGTTTAGAAAAATATGCCCATCGTTCCCATCATGAACTATCTGGAGGTCAAAGACGTTTAGCTGCAATTGCATCAGTATTAGCTTTAGAGCCAGAAATCTTGATTTTAGACGAACCAACCACCGGACTAGATCCTGCATGGAGAAGACATTTAGCCCAAGTCCTATTAAAATTGCCCATACAGGTTCTGTTAATTGCTTCCCATGACTTAAACTGGTTGGGTAAAGTCACCCAACGTGCGTTAGTGCTAACAGATGGTAAAATTCAAATAGACCGTCCAATTCAACCCCTGTTAGCAGATGGTAAAACTCTAGATGACTTGGGTTTACCGGTAGGTTGGTGAGAGAAGCAGAAGAAGAAACAGATAAAAACTATTTTATCCCTATAAATTATGCGTAAGAGTATGGCATGCCTTTGTCTATATATAGGTTTTCTGGTCACCGGTTGTACTCAGAGTAAAGTCTCCCAGTGTCAACAATTATTAGAAGCTGTGAGTGAAGGTAGTATGATGATTGATCAAAGTAAGGGTTCTCAAATTGCAACCAGTTTAAAACTAGCGCAAGACTTGGGAAACACGAGTAAAGCAATTAAAAAATTGCACCTAACCGATCCACAACTGCAAAAATTCCAGAGTGACCTGGGCCAAAATTTTGCTGGTCTTAGCCATTACATTGGTAAAGCTGCTAAATCTCTTAGTGAAGCAAAGAAAACATTAAACTCCCCATCTGGACAAGAAAAAATTAGGTACGCTAAAAGGGGAATAGAGTCATCCTTAACTACAGCAGAAGCAGCTGGTAAGCAATTAGACACTTTAGGAAACAAATTAAACAAGTACTGCAACCCAAACAAATAAAGCGAGTGAACCTGTAATCATGAAAGCAGAAGTAATAGAATTAATAGTGAAAGTTATCCAGGTATTACAAATAAATATCAGATGGATGACATGGAACTTATTTTTAGCATTTATCCCCTTAGTTCTAAGTATTTGGTTATTTCGTGGGAGACAAAAACCATCCTTAGTTTGGTGGCCAGTATTTTTAGTGTTCTATGCTTTTCTACCCAATGCTCCTTACCTATTAACGGATGTCATTCATCTGATTGATGACATTCGCAATATTCCATCAATTTGGGTAATTACACTAATCTTGATTCCCACATATTTATTAGTCATCCTAGCTGGATTTCAAGCTTATGTTATTTCCCTCATTAATTTAGGTCACTATTTGCATCGTATCCAGCGAAGTTCATGGATTATGCCAGTAGAATTAATTACCCATATACTAAATGCCATTGGCATTTATTGGGGGCGTTTCTTGCGCTTTAACAGCTGGGATCTAGTTACTCAACCAGATACAATATTAACTAAAGGTATAGAAGAATTACTAGGAAAACAACCTTTAGTAATTATCCTTATTAGCTTCATAATTCTTTGGGGATTATACTCATTGGTGAAACAAATTACCCTGGGAATTATTTATAGACAAGAAAGAAAAGTTTCCACTCAAGATAATATTCAGATAAGAAGGCTATAAAAACCTTAGCAAAAAGTTTATCAAAGCTTTAAAATTTCTGGAGATAAAGTTACTATTATAGTCCTGACATAATATATATGGGAGTGGATCAGTTAGTTGATTACACAATAACTACATAATGTCTGCCAAAAATAGACATTAGAAGAATCTCTATATATATAGTTTGAATATTAGAGGACTTGTCTAGTGACCACAACTATTCTCAATGATAAATCGATGGTTAATACCCAGACAAAAAAAAGATTTGATATAGGAAAAATATCAAAAATTCTCTCATATCGGCGCTTTTTGATCATGGGTATTTCCTGTGGAGTAATTTCAGTTACAAGTCTGATTGCTGTTATCACGAAACCCATGTATCAAAGCTCCATGCAGGTCATGATTAGTGATGATTTGGAACCAGAGTTAAGATCTAATCAGACTTCTAATAAAACTGACTCTTATGGTCACCAAATGAGGTTTTTGCTCAGTGGCAAGATTTTACAAAAAGCAGTGGATTTACTACATAAAGATTATCCAGATATTCAACTAAAAGATATTAGAGACAAGGTTGATTTTGGCACAGATGGGCGGTTAGAAATTAGACTTGCTGATAATATTTCATCAACATCTAAAGTTAATAACCCCATATTTGTTATTTCATTTAAAGATTCCAATCCAGTCAAAACACAAAGAGTGCTACAAGCTCTAGAAAAGGCTTATCAAGATTATAATCTGGAAGTAAAAAATCAGCGTCTTAGTCAAGGAATGAATTTCGTAAATAGTCAATTGCCAAAATTGCAAACTAATGCTTTAGCTGCAGAGAAAAAATTGGCTATTTTTCAAAAAAAACATAGTCTTATTGATCCACAAATACAAACGAAAGTCTTCTTCCAATCTTTGACTGATATTCAAAAGCAACGAGAAAATTATAGGTCTCAAATTAAAGATTTAGATGCAAGAATCAAAGATATAGAAAGAAAACTCTTATCTTTCCAAAACCAACAAAGTTTCGCCAGTTTAAATGATGGTAAAAATTATCAAAACTTGGTTGCAGAAATTAGAAAGACAGAAGCTAACTTAGCTCAACAACTTTCTCGTTATACTGAAAGCTATCCGGTGGTAATTAGGCTCAAAGAAAAACACAAAATGCAACTGGAGGTTCTGAAAAAAGAACTACAACTTTCCCAGGTCAATAACTCAACAAAGGATAAATTAAACCCCGAATATATTGCAGGAATAGAAAAGAGATTATCCGAAGACTTATCCCAGTTCAAAAAACAACAAATTCAGCTGGTTGAGCAGGATAATAAATTGGCTAAATCTGAACTTGAAATTCGCGAGCTTTTGAGTAAATTTCCGGGGATTATTACAGAGTATAATCAGCTATTATCAGCAACAAAAATCCAGAGACAGAATCTCGGACAAATGCTACAATTTCAACAGTCTTTGGGAATGAAAATTGCTCAAAGCAGTTTTCAGTTGGAAGTTTTAGAGACACCAAATATAGGAATTTATATTGGTAACAGAAAATGGCTATTGATTCTGGGAGGAATAGTAACCGGACCAATTTTGGGTATTATTGTAGTGTTGGTACGGGAAATGTTCAACCGGGCAATTATTTCACCCCTAGACTTACAAAACATTGCCAACATTCCTTTACTTGGTTCTCTCCCTCAATTAGGCACATCTATTTTTAAAAATAGTTGGAAAAGCAGAATCAAAACTAGATTAAAAGAAATAATTCAACGAAAACAAGAAACAGCAGCAATTGCAGAAAATACAAGGGATGTAATTAGCTTATCCGGTAATCGGAACCTGGATATGATTTATCATAATCTGCAAGTCAGCCATAATTCCCTGCCATTTAAATCTTTAATGTTGACTTCTGCATTACCAGGAGAGGGTAAAACAACTTTGGCTATAGGCTTAGGTGCTAGTGCGGCAAATATGCACCAAAAAGTATTGGTTATTGATGGAAATTTACGCTCTTCCCAATTGCACAAAGTTCTGTCAATTCATAATGATTGGGGTTTATCTCTGTTATTGCTGGACGATATAAAGACACAATTTCCCAATTATGTTCAACCCATTCATCCCCTCATTGATGTTCTCACCGCAGGACCACAACCAGATAATGCAGTTAGTTTATTGACTTCGGGAAAATTCCAGGAGTTACTGGAAGTATTGGATGGTATTTATGACCTGGTAATTATTGATGCTTGTTCCCTATTGGATGGTGTGGAAGCTAGAATTATGGCATCGGTTTCTAATAGTATTGTCATGGTAGGAAAAATTGGACAATTAACTCCAGATCAACTCATACAAGCTAGGGAAATATTGAGCGATTTCAATTTAATTGGTATTGTCTCTAATCAATTCCACCATTCTGATACCAACTTTAATTTTTAACCCTGTTGAACCTGGGAAATAACCAGCAGAAAATTGCCTAGCACAGAAATTTCGTGTAAACTGGTAAAAGCTTTTAACTTCAATTATTAGTATTATTAGCATGAAAAACCAATTACACTTGAATACCTTACTAAACTCTTTATCTCCTTACCGTTGGAGCAAAAATTGGTGGATAGCTATTATTTTATGGTTCGCTTTCACCGCTCCCGCTCAAGCATCCGTTATTTTGCGTATAGCTATCGAAAAGGAAGTTGAGCAAATTAAGGTTGGTGCATCCACTACAGCTGTGGTTAAGGATGGTTCTGGACGCAATTTAGGAGAACTAACAGGTAGTAATTCCTATGCAGCACAGGCAATTCCAGGAGGAGTAGCTTTAGACAGATGGCAGTCTGGTTTATTTTGGATTGAACCTACTGCTAAAGGATATGTCTACATAGGCGATCGCTGGTTTCGTGGTAGAACTCTTATTGTATCTACAGGGAAGGGTATAACCGCTGTCAACTGGGTAGACCTAGAAGAGTATCTCTACAGTGTAGTTGGTGGAGAAATGAGCTCTAGTTGGCATGAAGAAGCTCTCAAAGCCCAGGCGATCGCAGCTCGTACCTATGCTTTGTACAAGAGAAAGGAACAACGGAATAATCCCCTTTATGACCTAGGGGATAGTCCTGATAGTTGGCAAGTTTATCACGGTGTAAGCAGTGAATCTCGTAGAACCTATAGTGCGGTTGATGAAACTGCAGGTCAGGTTCTCACCTATGAGAACCAAATTATTCTTTCAGCATTTCACGCTTGTTCTGGTGGACATACGGAAAATGTGGAGGATGTATGGGGGAACCCTCTTCCTTACTTGCGAGCAGTTCAAGATTTTGACCAAAACATCAGGGAATGTAACTGGAACACCACTTTCAGTTCGGAAGAAATTAGTGCCCGTGTTCCCGGTGTGGGTAATGTGAAGGAAGTAATGATTGAGTCTTTATCTCCTTTTCGGAGTGTTAAAACCTTAAGAATTGTTGGTGATCAAGGAAGCAAGGTTCTCAAAGGTGAAGAAGTTCGTACCATCCTCAAGCTTAGAAGCACCCGTTTCACGGTGAATAAAGATGTAAATGGTAACTTTGTTCTACAAGGATTAGGTTTTGGCCATGGTTTAGGAATGAGTCAATGGGGAGCTTATATTCTAGCCAAAAATGGATTCAACTACTTACAAATCCTAGGATACTACTACAAGGGTGTAGCTTTAACTCCGATTAAGGCCAAGTAGAGTTCACAATTCTCCTATATCTCCCCAAAGCTAGTAAGGGAAAATACTGTTGATAGAGATGATATTTGAGATAAAAATGACCGGGGAAACCAGTTCCGGTAAAGTATGACTCATCCCAAGTACCGTCTAATCTTTGGGTTGTTAATAAGTAATTAACAGCTTTTTCCATAGTGGCCAAATCAAACTTTTGCTTTGCTTCACCAGCAGCAATTAGTCCCATTAATCCCCATGCGGTTTGAGATGGTGTGCTGTCACCTTTTCCCTTAAAGTTGGGGTCACCATAACTCAAACAGGTTTCACCCCAACCACCGTCAGGGTTTTGTACTTGTTTCAACCAGCTGGCACCTTTTTCTATGTTACTAAGATATTTCCGGGGATTAATCAAGGCCAAAGCTGATAGCACACCACTAGTTCCATAGATATAATTAACTCCCCAACGTCCAAACCAACAACCTTCCGTTTCTTGTTCCCCCAGCAGATAATTCATAGCTTGATCTAGCTTCTGGGATGGGAGTTTACAAACACCCAACATTTCAATTACCCTAGCGGTAACATCCGCAGTATTGGGGTCAATCATAGCTTTTAAATCACCGTATGGGATATAATTGAGCCATTCTTGGTCATTATCAATATCAAAAGCGGCCCAACCCCCGGATTTGCATTGCATGGATATAATCCAATTCACAGCTCGTTTAATAGCTTGTTTTTTTAGATTTTCATTGGGTAATTTGGCTTGATGTAAGGCCATCACTACCACAGCAGAATCATCCACATCAGGATAAAAGCGATTGTCAAATTCAAATGCCCAAGCACCTGGTTGGCCTTGTTTATTTTTGACACCCCAATCTCCATAATCTATTATTTGCTTATCTATTAACCATTCTCCAGCTTTGACAATTACTGGGTCATCCGGAGCCATACCCGAATCAATAAGAGCTCGAATTGCCCAAGCTGTGTCCCATACGGGAGAAACACAAGGCTGCACGCAGTAGCTGTTATCTGTTTCGATGACAAAATTATCAACCGCCTTTAAACCTCTATAAATAATTGGATCGTCCACTTTATAGTTTAGACATTTTAAAGCTAATAGGGAATTTAACATGGCAGGAATAATTCCTCCCCAGTCCCCCGTAGACTCTTGACGCTCTAAAATCCATTTCTCTGCTGCTTTTATCCCCTGGTCTCGCAATGGGACTAAATTTAAACTTTCTGCCAATTTGAACCCATCATCTAATAGGGTGAAGATGTCTGACCAATCATTGTTTTTTGGCAGTGCCCACTGCGCATTATCTATTCCTTCAGCATATAGCTCATCTAAACTAATGGGAGAATCGATATCAAAGACTGGTTTTTGATTAAAGACTATTAATAATGGTACTGTGCTAGAACGGGCCCAACTGGAAAGCTCATAAATATTGAAGGGGAAATAATCTGGTAATAGCATGACCCAGGGCGGTAATGAAGGTAACCCTCGCCAGTTATAACAACCGATTAATGCTAGATGTAATTTGGTGAAAATGCGGGTTTTACTAATGCCACCTTTTTTTAAAATCCAGGATTTAGCTTTTACCAGTGCTGTATCCGTTGCAGGTACCCCCAATAACCTTAAGCCCATATAAGCTTCCACGCTGGTACTGAGATCTCCCCCATCTCCATAGTATAGTTCCCAACCACCATGTTCTCTTTGTTGGCATCGCAAATAATTTTCAATTTTATATAAAGCCCTATTTTCACAGGTTCCCCAAATTTTATGTAACAGTAAAACTTCTACAGTAATAGTCACATTTGACTCTAGTTCACCCCACCAATAGCCCTCTGGTCTCTGGATTGACAATAGATGCTCTTGACTAGCTGCGATCGCCTGGGTAATTTCCTTAATATTTGTCCTAGGTTGTGTTTGCATAAAACGTTGATTTTAACAGATCCCCCTCCGTGGAGTTTTGCCACCTAGCCTTGGTGATACCTATTATATTATCATATTTATCTATATTCGAGTATATTTCTGATGAAACTAATACCTTAGAGAAGCGGAGATGGAACAAATTCTATTAGGTTTGATGGTTTTATCCTTAGGGACTTGGTTGTTTTTGCTTTTATTTTGGGGGCAGTTTTGGCGGGTAGATCAACTATTAAAGCCCATAACCCCTACAACAAATAACTTCACATTTTTACCTAGAATTTGTATAATAATTCCAGCACGTAACGAAGCAGATTTTATAGCCACAACCATAAAATCACTTTTGTTACAAGACTATCCAGGGGAGGTGAATATATTTGTAGTGGATGACCAAAGTAGGGATGGTACGGCCGATTTTGCCAAGGAAGCAGCTTATGCAGTTGGTCAGGTTAACCAAGTAGAAGTTGTGACTGGTAGGGATTTACCCACAGGTTGGACTGGCAAAATTTGGGCAATGGAACAGGGTGTGCAAAAAGCTCTGGAATTAAACCCAGATTATTTTTTGTTTACCGATGCGGATATCGAACATCATATAAGCAATTTAGGTCAATTAGTCCACAAAGCAGAAACAAAAGGTTTAGATCTAGTATCTATAATGGTCAAGCTCCGGTGTCAAAGTTTTTGGGAAAAACTATTAATACCTGCTTTTGTCTTCTTCTTTCAAAAACTCTATCCCTTTGCTTGGGTCAATAATCCCAAAAAATCTATGGCTGCAGCAGCGGGTGGATGCGTTTTAATTCGTAAGCAAACCCTAGAAAAAATTGGAGGACTAAAAACAATTAGTCACGCTTTAATTGATGATTGTTCTTTAGCCAAAGCTGTGAAATCCCAGGGGGGAAGAATTTGGTTAGGACTAAGTTCCCTAACTGTCAGTTTACGTCCCTATAATTCCTTAGAAACTATTTGGAACATGGTAGCTCGCAGCGCCTATACTCAGCTAAGTTACTCTCCCTTACTATTAATGGGTAGTGTGTTGGGTATGGTGATAGTTTATATCTTACCTGTGGTGGGAATCATTATTGGTTTAGGTATAAATAATGTGCTGATTTCTCCCCTGGGTTTAATAACTTGGCTATTAATGAGTTTTGCTTATTTACCCATCATTATCTTTTACCAATGTCCTCTCTGGTTTGCCGGGTTTTTACCCCTAATTGCCCTCTTTTATACCTTGATGACCGTAGATTCAGCTTATCGTCATTGGCAAGGTAAAGGTGGTAGCTGGAAAGGTAGAGTTTATTAGGTGGGTTTCCTGGAGAAAGTCTAATATTTAGTAGTAATTGTCGGGATTTGGGCAAAAATCAACGATTATTATGTTATGGGTTTATGGGTGACCGTCGTCTATTACTCAATCAGCTTTCATTGAAGTTTTCATGAGAATATTTTTCTGGCGTTCAGCATGCAATATACTAGTCACCCTTTCCCTATTGGGACTAACGGGAGCTTCTGATCCTATCAGCAGTCAAGATAGGGAACTGAAAATTGGCATTGTACAACGATTTGCTTCGGTTAAGACGGACAAATTAAACCTCAAAGCTACTTCTGGTGACGATTTAACGCTAAAATGGCAGACAAATGATGGACAAAAAACTGTGATTTCTACTGCTAACACTGTTGAGCTGATTCCAATTATGGAAACTCTCAGACAACCCCAAGTGTGGGAAGTATTGGTGCTGGGAGATTATCGGACTTTTGAAACAGCAGAAGACAGTGCCAAAAAGTGGCGTTCTCAGGGTCTGGAAGTGGAAATAGCCCAGCCAGAACGTTGGCAAGTTTGGGCAAAGCGAGATGTTTATAGTACTCCTTTACTTAGACGTTTATTATTGAATAGCATTCATACATCCGGTGATAAACTACCTTATTTAAATACGCAGGTTATTAAACAAGTAGCTAGGGTAACCTGGGAAGTTAATGGTCGTCAATACACTAGTAGTTATCTGGAAATTACTAGTCGCAAGGGAAAGATATGGGTTAATAATAACCGAAAACCCGGTGGTAAAAAACTTTTTCCTGGTAATTTGTATTTACAACCTAATGCCTATGGTAGCTACTCTTTGGTAAATCTCGTAGGTGTGGAAACTTATTTACGAGGAGTTATACCCTATGAAATTGGTACAAAAGCACCCGAAGCAGCTCTTGAAGCTCAAGCAATTATCGCTCGTACTTATGCCCTACGCAATATACATAGATTTGCTGTGGATAACTATCAGCTATGTGCGGATACCCACTGTCAGGTATATGATGGATTGAATGGCGCAAGTAAAAAAACCGATCAGGCGATCGCCAGCACTAGAGGTAAAGTGTTAACCTATAAGAACGAGCTAGTGGATGCTCTATATTCTTCCACTACGGGAGGTGTAACAGCTTATTTTAGTGATGTTTGGAATGGGGAAGATCGTCCTTATTTACGTCCCGTGGTAGATGGGCCTAAAGACATTTGGAACCTGTCCCAGAAAAGTTTGGCTGATGAAGAGAATTTTCGTCAGTTTATTAGTTTGGAACAAGGATTTAACGAAAGTAAATGGGATGTATTTCGTTGGCGTAGAGAAACAAGTTTAGAGGATATTACTAAAGATTTACAAAAGTTTCTAAAAGCGAAAAATAGTCAGTATGCCAATTTTAAGAATATTGAAGCGATGTCCATTACTAAAAGAAGTCCCAGTGGCAGAATTTTAGCATTGGCTGTCAAAACGGATATTGGAATCTTCGATTTACACAAAGATGAGGTTCGTAGTGCTTTTGCAGCTCCTGTAAGTACACTGTTTTACTTACAACCAATAAATAAGGGAAAGTCTCAGGTATGGGGATATGCTTTTATTGGTGGGGGGTTAGGACATGGAGTAGGTTTAAGTCAAACAGGGTCTCAAAATTTAGCCCAATTAGGTTGGTCAAGTGACAAAATTCTTATCTTTTATTACCCGGGTACAAAAATTGAAATTTTCCGTAGATAAGGATAGACCAACATAATAATACCGCCATACTCTTATAGTCTCATAATCGTAGGGCGGCATTTGATTGGGATAACGGGTAACTTTTAGTAAAGTTCTTCTTCCTTGTGGGTCAATATTTCTACATCTGAGGTAGGATATGCAACACAAGTCAAAACATAACCAGCTTCAATTTGATCATCATCTAAGAAGGATTGGTCAGATTGGTCAACTGAACCACTCTTTAGTTTACCAGCACATGTGGAGCAAGCACCAGCGCGACAAGAATAGGGAAGATCTAAACCTGCTTCCTCAGCTGCATCTAGAATGTAGGTGTCATCAGGAACATCTATTGTATTTGTAGCGTTTTCAGCTTCGTTGATGAGTGTGACTTTGTAAGTAGCCATGTGTTATTCCTCTTTTGTGATCGGGAGTGTGAAGTACAGGCCAATAAAACCAATGGATAGGTTGTCTTTTGAGAACAGCCATCGGTTTTTATTTACCTCAATTTCTGATACTAGGGGAAAAGTTAAATCTTGTAACGAAAAATCTACTACGATTAGTAATGAAGTTCAGTTCCCCGCAAATGATAAGTTTTAGTTATGTAATTGAGTGTGGCACAATCTCCTGCTGGAAGGATGAAGGCCAACCATACAACTCTAGACTTGGCAGGTTTTTTTATGTCTTCCACGGATTTTACACCCCAATTGCGGATTTTAATGGGCAAAGCTGGCATTTCCAGTTTTAAAGATCTTGGTCGCACCGCTGCTATCTCAGACAGGCAAATATTACGCCTACGGCGTGGATGCGTATCAGGGATGAAACTCAACGTGTTGCAGAATTTGTCTGCTACCTTAGGGGTTTCCTTGAATCAACTGGTGGAGATTTTTTCCGATCCTCGTCATCAGATGGAGACTAAACAGCTAGATTCTGACTTGACACGGCAACAACTAGTTCAAATACAACAAGAATACGAGCGATCGCTAGTTAAGCTAGAACAGCAGCGGGAAGTTTTGGAAAAAGAGTTTCAGCAAAACACATTACAAATTATAGAGTCTTTATTATTGTTTTTTCCTACTGCTGCACACAAGGTCAGGGCAAACCCCCAACTAGAAGCAATAAAAATATTACCCTTAGTGGAAAAACCATTAGAAAAACTCTTATCTACCTGGGGAATACAGGCGATCGCATCTGTAGGAGCAGAAGTGCCCTACGATCCCCAATATCAGGAATTGTTGCAGGGTACTGCTGAAATAGGTGAATCTGTAAAAGTAGTTTATATTGGGTATAGACAAGGAGATAAACTACTTTATCGAGCTAAAGTCAGTAGAATGTAAAAAGTCTTTTGGTGGGAGTTGACATGGTGAGCGTTTATTTTTAGTATGGGATTAGATGGTAAACCTAAACACCGCATCACCCTGTTATTTATGCCTCCTCGTTGGCCACGTAAACCCGACCGTAAAGACCCAGAATTCCGTAAGCTAGATGATCGGATGAATTTTGCCTTTCATATAGCTGTTGCTGCGACCATTAATTCTGGTCTGTGGTTTTTCCACTTTCTCAAATCCACATCTTGGGAATGGTTAACCCCACTAACCCTCCTGTGGGTGGGGGTTATCCTCTTGCACTTGCTCTATATTACATTGATTGCTAATTATGAGGAAGGACAGCAAATAAAGGATTAGATCAGGAGAAATTCAAACTATGGCTAAAATTAATAGTACTGAGTTGTTAGAATCTCTAGCATCAGAAATAGGTGATAATGTTTACATAGATATAGCCAAGTGGCATTTGTATCTAACCGATGCCAAGCTCCATCATCTTTTAGCAGAAAGATGCTATTCCTTGCTGATTGAGCACAGTGTCACAGAAGAACGAGTTTTAGGATTGTTGTCAAGTATCAAGATCCAAATTGGTGGTGGTCGAAAGGAAGTTCCTTTAATTGACCTGTTACCTCTCCAATGTCAAGTTCATTTGGTTGATATATTAGAAAAATATCAACAAGAATTTTAGAGAACTTATAATCAACATTGATGCAATTTACTGGTAGTGATCGTGTTTCAACAACTAAACTAGGATAAACAACAAATATAACTTTTCTATAGGGAGAGTTGAATATGTTTTTACAAGTCAAAGGTAAAGTAGACCTAGTTAAAATTGTTGATTTTCAGGAACTACTGGATCCCAATAGTAGCATAGTCCATGGAAAAGACCAAGAGGGAGAGGAAGAGCAGGACATGGATATCTATGAAAAACAGGATTTAGTTTTTCCCTCTGGAGAAGAATTACCCAGATGTTGGCGGGATCCACATTATCGGAGTTTGAGATCCAGATAGTGCTGGACGGTTCACAGTTTTTAAAAACATCTACCTGTGTGTTAAGGCACCACGGGTCTGGTTGAAATTGTGACCTACAAAGCAGCTAATTCAGATTCTATTCTTGATGACTGTAAATCTCGACCAATGAAAACTAGTCGGGTTTGTTTTTCTTCCTTGGGTTTCCAGGGGCGATCATAAAATTTGTCAAATCGTGTGCCTACTCCCTGCATGACCAATCGCATAGGTTTATTAGGAACAGCAACAAATCCTTTAATTCTATAAATTTCCTGTTTTTTTGCCAGTTTTTGTAGTGTGTCCTGCAATTTTTCTGGGTCAAAACTACGATTAAAAATTAGATGGGTCGAGTTAATTTCATCATCATGGTCATGATCCTCATCCACGTCATGATGGCTAGGACGCTGATCTAAATTATCTTCAACTGCTGCTTGGTATCCCAACAATATGGATGGGTCAAGTTTACCATAATCGCTGGCAACAATTTTCACTTCCCTGGGTAATTCCTGGGTAACCAATTCTAAAACCTGAGACTTTTGTTGCTCATCAACCAAATCTGTTTTATTCAAAATCACTAAATCAGCACAAGCTAGTTGATCTGAGAACAGTTCTTGTAATGGCGTTTCATGTTCTAGACTGTCGTCTTTTTCTCTCTGACGTGCGATCGCCTGTAGATCGCTAGCGAAGGTGCCCGCTGCAACTGCTGCACAATCTACCACTGTAATCACAGCATCCACCGTAGCAGCGCTACGAATTTCTTGCCAACGAAAAGCCTTCACTAAAGGTTTAGGTAGTGCTAAACCGGATGTTTCAATGACAATACAATCAATAGTATGACGGCGTTTAATTAGCTCCTGCATAGTAGGGTAAAACTCTTCTTGTACGGTGCAACATAAACAACCATTTGTCAATTCAAATATATTAGTATTTTCTTGGGTATTTTCCTGATTTTGGGGATTGGTTGAATTTTCATCTTCTGGACAAACTTGGCAAGATTTTAATATTTCTCCATCTATTCCTAATTCACCAAATTCGTTTACCAGTACTGCTATGCGTCGTCCTTGGTTGTTTTGTAGTAAGTGACGAATCAAGCTAGTTTTACCACTCCCTAAAAATCCTGTGATTACTGTTACGGGTATTTTTGCGGCCATGTTGACTGAGTTATTTTTCTACCTATTGATTTTAGCAAAAAATTGACCTAAATTATATAGAAAATTCTCATACCCGAGCTAGGTTGATAAACTGTAGCAATGGTTTCTAATTCTTGACCTGGAATTAACACCAAATGATCTACAACACTTGTACCTCCAGACAATAGAGTTTCCACCCCGGTACCTAAAGCACTAAGATAGACTCTTTCCATATCTAAGGGAGAAAAATCACATAAGTGCGCTAACCATAACTCCAAAGGTAAGGGAGGGATAATTCCCCGTTGCCATTTTTCTACGGAATGGGTGTGAGCGTTAAAAAAACCTGGTAGCACCAGTTTATCTTGGCCATCAATTAGAGTACCAATGACATTTAAATTTTGCCCCACCTGAGTAATTATACCCCCCATCACTTGAATATCTAGGGTTGTATAACCTTCTTTCACCGGACTTAGGGCATTCTTAATAGTGAAATTCATCATTTTTGCCTTTTTGTAAATTTTACCTTTTTTTAAAGTTAATTCCCTAACTCCCGAATTATTATTATTTGTTGTTTGTTATTGTTTGTAGTTAAAAATTTAGCAATCATTTTGAATGCTGAACCAATCATTATGGAAATGCTGGGGGTGAACTAAGGATTAGTAAAAGATTGACAGGTAAAGTTAAGTCTAGACGGCGTTGTGACTTGTAAAATCAAGCTAGTTACCATTATAACAAAACTAAGTAAAAATTCTTAATTCTATGATTAGTCATCATTGTATTATTCCCGTGATAAAATCTCCTCGAGATTATCAAGCATACCGTATTAGCCCTCACGATACCAATCGGTTAGCAATTATCTTCGATTCCAACACAGCTAATACTTCTTTAACTTGCTGTGTGGAAATTTTTGATATTGGTGGACAAACTCCACCCAATCGCCATCAATGGGCCATAGAAATGTTTTTCATTCTCAAGGGAGAAGGTATAGCAATTTGTGACGGTAAAAAAGTAAATATCAAAGCTGGAGATAGTTTATTAGTACCACCCATGGGGATCCATCTGATTAGAAATACGGGTAAAACTCGTCTTTATATACTTACTGTTATGATTCCTAATGAGGATTTCTCGGAACTGATTAGAAGTGGGATACCTGTAGACCTGGATGTGGAAGATCTGTCGGTTTTAGGAAGACTTTGACCTCCGTCTAAGGACACCCAACCTACAAGATAGCAATAGCGCAACAGAAAGATGTAACTAAAGACATATACTATAGATTCCACATTCTACCATAATAATCATCTTATAGGTATTCCCTTAATTAGAATTGAAAGATTAGCTCAACAGAAATCTATGTCAATAATATGAGGAAGATGAGGAAGAAAAACAACAAAAGTTGTAAACAGTCAGGAGTAATTCCCTATCGCCTCTGTGACGGGAAAGTAGAAGTATTATTAATCACCAGCCGTAAACGGCAAAGCCTCGTAATTCCCAAGGGAGGAATTTGTAAGGGGATGACACCACCGGATTCAGCTGCAAAGGAAGCATGGGAAGAAGCAGGTGTAGTTGGTCAAGTTAATACCCAAAAGCTTGGTGCTTATAAATATCGTAAACGGGGCAATATTTATCAAGTTCATCTATTTTGGTTACCAGTAGAAAAAATCTTAGAGGATTGGCCAGAAGCAAGTCAAAGACAGCGAATATGGCTAGATATTAATCATGCTGCTATTATAGTTAAGGAGAACTCTTTGAAAAAAATTTTGCAAAATTCCCAAGAACAAGTCAGGGTTTTTACTAGCGAGCGATTAGAAACCCATAGTTTCTAATCGCGTAGATGAGTCAGAGACCTAGAAAATTAAACATTAGCAGACATATTAACTTGAACAACCAAGTCATTGTAATCCCTATCCCCACCACCTCTGAGATCTTCAAAACCAAAGGTATTGTCTCCTAAAAGTCGAACATGGTCAACCCGATCAGAATTAGCACCTAAATATGTGAAATATATGTCGGGATTGGAGTTGGCGGAAATATCGCTATTAAGAACAGTGTCGGGTCTGCCATTGACAATTATAAATGGCACATACAGCCCTCCTCCTGATAAGGTACTATTAAAAGTAGACTTATTTCCATCAGGAACATTTAAACCCAAACCACTTAAATGTTGATTAACAGCAGCTTGAATGTAACCAGCGTCTCCCGGAAGCAAATCCGCAGTTCCATCATTATTGGTATCAATGCCACCCTTTTCATCAGTTACCTTATAAAAGCCCACATAATTATCAAAGCTCGCCTCCCTATAAACTGTAAATTGGGCATTTACGGGACCCGTTACCCCGCGTAAATCTATACTTTCTCCCTGGGACTTCTCCTGTAAATTTGCCCCCATAGGTAAGGGTTTAGTAGTAGGTCTAGCTTTGAAAACTAGATCGTTGGACTGCAAGGAAAAACTATTATCAGGCAATTGTGTTACCTGAAGATTTGAAGAGTCTAAAAAAGTTACCTGATTAATTGGCAACAGGCCATTTTTAACAGAATCAGTAGTGCCATTATCTATAACATAGAATCTCAAATTGGGGTTTGCTTCCTGAAACCCTAAGATTCTGGTGACATTTGCGTTATTAAACTCATTAGGTGTTTTGGAAAGAATGGAAAAAACTACCTTACTTCTCGCTAAAGCAGCTTCTGAATAACCAACCTGACCAGGTGCAATACCGTTAATCTTACCACTAGGATCATCAACAGTAAATACTCCTAATTCACGTATGGAAGCAGGAATCTTATCCATAAGCTGAAATTCAACCCTAGTAGTGCTACTACTCAGGACATTATTATTACTGCTCAAGATATTATCAGCGCTTCCCGTTGATGTGGATGGAATGTCAGAGGAATCGGTAAGATCAGATCCCGTTGATGTGGATGGAATGTCAGGGGAATCGGTAAGATCAGATCCAGATCCTTCCGTTGAGTTATTATCGCTATCACCTTCTCCCATAACTCCATCCAGAATTTCATCGAGAGTCCCCTCAGATTCGCTGTTGTTATCTTCAATAACTCCACCGGTAATTTCATCCTCAGTTCCATCAATAGTGAATTCTGCGGTTAAGGATAGTCCTCCCCTATCTGTGGTAATCACACTGATGGTGTAAATGGGCTGATTTTCAAAATCGAGGGACTCCTTGCTGATTAATTGATTATCCTGAATACTAAATAAACCATTGTCAGGATAGTTCTCATCATCGGATAAGCTATAGGTAAAAGAATCATCCGCATTCGGATCCACAGTTGTAAAAGTGCCAATTACATTTGATTCCAGACCATTTTCATCAACTCTATTGTTAGTTTTTAAAAACAAACCGCTAGGAGCTTCATTGATTATGTCGGATTCACCACCATTTCCTTCCGTTACTTCATCAGTAATTTCTCCGGTATCTGTGGGACTATTTTTGCCAAAAACTACATAGACTTCCCCAGAACCAGCAAAGGGAGCGCTGATTAGTATATCACTGACACCATCACCATTGATATCTCCCACACCACTAGCTGAATAACCTAAATTATGGTTTTCCGACTTACCATTGATGACAAAACCTTTGGTATCATCAATTTCTGCAAGATTAATGGTAGAACTAAATTTATTTCCGCCAAAGATTACATAACCTTGTCCAGAATTATCACCATTAGCATCTGCATGACTAGCACTAACCAGAAGATCGTCAATTCCATCACCATTCACATCTCCTAGACCAGTTACAGCCCAGCTTGCCTTATCTAGTTCGCCAATACCGTTAATTACAAACCCATTATTACCATTAAGATTGGACAAGTCTAGTTGGGAACTAAACTGGGTACGGGCACCAAATACAACATAAGCCACGCCAGCTGCATCTATCCCATTGGGATCTGCATCATGGGCGCTGACAATTATATCCCCAATACCATCATGATTAATATCCCCCGCACTACTAACGGAGAATCCTAATTGATCGCCCTCCTGTCCATTGATGACAACCCCATTAACACCATCAAGTTGGGAGACATCTAAGGAAGATGAGAATGATTCCTTCCTACCAAATATTACATAAGCTTGTCCGGAACGGAAACCGTTGAAATCATTAAAGGGTGAGCCAATAATCAAGTCATCAATTCCATCACCGTTAAAGTCTCCACCTCTATTGAGACCAACACCTAAGTAGTCATCTGCTCTAGAACCATTGATAACAAAGCCATTATTGCCATTAAGACTATTGAGATCAAAATTGGGATTACTGGGATTAAATTTCTCGCTACCAAATATTACGTAAACCTTACCAGCTTGATCACCTGTCACTGGGGTATAGACGTAAGCGTTGGGAGGTGCAGCAATAATTACATCATCAAAACCATCTTGGTTGATATCACCTGCACCACTGACCCTATAACCTAATTGGTCTTGAGGATTTAGACCGTTAATAATAAAACCGTTATCACCCAGATTGGAGGGGTTAATAGTGGGGAGAGAACTAAAACTCCTGCGGCCAAATATTAGGTATGCTGCTCCAGAGTCATCTCCATTACTGTCCGCAAAAGGAGCGCCAATGATCAGGTCGTCAATACCATCACCATTAATATCTCCTGCTGCACTTACAGAACGACCTGATTGATCGCCTATTCCACCACCATTAACCGTAAACCCATTGATTCCATCTAAGGTCGAGATGTCTATAATGTTGGCAAAACCGTTGTTGCTACCAAATACTATATAACTGTTTCCCGCATTACTTTGGTCATTGGGATCACTTAAAGGTGCCCCAATAATAATATCATTAATTCCGTCACCATTAATATCTCCAGCATTGCTAATTGAGTACCCTAAATTGTCATCTTTATCATTACCGTTGATGATGGTCAATCCATTTTTTCCATCAAGTGTGGAGAGGTCAACAAATTTTTTAGTCATAATTTCTGTGGTATTTTTCTTTGCTTGCTGTTTGCTATTAATTGTGGTTTTGTTGATAGATGTATCTCTCAATCTCCATGGCAAAATACCCATATTCATTGCTTGAATTAGGGAAACAAAAACCCAATTTCAAAAAATTTTCCATGCCAGATGCCTAATGTTTATCGCTAGAAAATGTCAAGGTTTTAAGCTATAAGCAGTGGGTTTGTACATTGACTTTCTATCAAACACCTGTAATAATCATATCGTAGATACAGTGCTATCAATTGTCAAGTGTTCAATTATGAAGTTATTTTGTTATCAACTGTTGAATTGTGAGTTTTTTTTAATGGTTTTACCCAACAAGATAAATAAGGGCGAATGTTAACATTCGCCCTTACTTATTTTCAATTATTCCCTAGGGGCACACGCTATATTATCTAGCAGCAACTTCAGGATCTAACCAAATATTTTGTCCTTTATTACCAAAAGTTATGGGTTGATCATCACTAACGTTCATGTTAATATTCTTACCATCACCACTAACTTGCACTAATGGCCAGTTTTCTTCTCCTAACTCACCTGAGCGGAATAGCACATAATTGGGTTGTTTTTTGCTCCAACCCAATAAAATGGCAATTTTCTCATGCTCCCCTTCTCCTTGAGGGGGAACTACTGTGGTGGTGGCATTTTGTTGGCGATTCCAAATGACTGCATTATCTGTTACATCTGCTGTGTTGAAAGTGCCCACAAATTTTCTGGCTAAAAACTGATCCCCTTTTTCTGACCAACTAACCGGGACTAAAATCCCTATCTTACCTTGATTGTTGGTCTCTGGGGTAAATTTTCCATTCTTTGATAACATATCAACAGCGTCTGATGTTTTAGCCAGGATATTCAATCTTTTAGTCTGTCTATCTTCAATAAACAACAGACTACTAACCTGGCTATTGTGCATTTCCGGTTCTACTTCCAGTTGTACCCGACTATAAACTGCATATCTACCATCAGGAGATACCACAGGAGTGCTGCGATATTGCCGCACTCCTGAACGTCCCTGACCACCAATTGCTTCCTGGGTCATTACTATCCACTTCCAGGGTATGGGATGGGGACTATTAATGGGATCTGCTGGCACTCCATTGGATATGCTTACCTGCTCTTCTGTAGGTACAATTTGTGAACTTCTTGCATCGGAAGGGATTACACCCGTAGCAATACTTTGATTTGGATAATTTTTACTTTTTGGATGATTAACTCCCTTATCATATATGGCGGATCTATTTGTTCTAGTGCTGGTACTTTCTTCCATCTCCTTCACACCTAACATATTTTCTCTTTCCAGCTTAACTGCATTTTGTTTTTTGTTAGAGATTTTAGATCGGGAAGACACAGAACTGCTTTTATTAGGTGTCTGGGTTACGGGTAAAGTAGGACCCAATTTGACTGATGGGGAATTAAATCCAGATAAATCTTTGGACTCACCCGATTGTGAGGTACTTTTGTCTATTTTTACTTGGGATTGTCTTGCTAAGCTAAAATAGGCTGACGTACTCAAGA
Organism: Cylindrospermopsis sp. CR12; assembly: GCF_001432185.1. Classification (NCBI taxonomy): domain Bacteria; kingdom Bacillati; phylum Cyanobacteriota; class Cyanophyceae; order Nostocales; family Aphanizomenonaceae; genus Cylindrospermopsis; species Cylindrospermopsis sp. CR12. The sequence goes on from NZ_LMVE01000006.1 coordinate 46,533, forward strand.
TAGGTACTACTATTAATATAACAACTACAACCCGATTAAAACGTGGCTGGGGGTGGAACCATCCTGACTGAGGGAGGGATTTAAGCATGGCTTTCACTATTGATGAGATTTAAGGTGCTGGGCAAGTAGCTTTGTGTGTGCAAGGAAGAGTGCAAATGTTATACATAGCAAAAAATGATAACTCAGGAGGGTATTTACCTATCCTACCTAACAAAACTATGGTAGCGTGCACCTTTGTAGTAGAGTCAACTGAGGAGTTGACTTCTCCCCGCTCTAAAGAGACTTAGTTTTAAACCAAGTTTGTCTAGCATAGTACAAAGCGAAGTTATATAAATCCTTTGATTCATGGCAAAGATATTCTATTATGGCTAGAGTATCTTTGTCACCGCTAATTAAAACTTGTTGACATCCAATCAGAAAAACTACCTCCTTAAAACTAACCAACCTCCGATGAAAATAGTGTTTTTTGGCACTCCTAATTTTGCTATTCCCACCTTAAAAAAATTGTTGAATGATTCTAGATTTCAGGTTTTAGCAGTTGTCACCCAACCGGATAAACGCAGAGAAAGGGGGAATCAACTTACGCCCTCTCCAGTTAAAACCTTGGCTAAGGCTCATAATCTGATTGTATGGCAACCAGAAAGAATTAAGAAGGATTCTGGGACCTTGACTAAACTAAGGGAACTTAATGCGGATTTCTTTATAGTAGTTGCTTATGGGCAAATTCTATCTACAAAAATCCTCAACATGCCAAAATTAGGTTGTATTAATGTACATGGTTCAATTTTACCGGAATATAGAGGTGCTGCCCCCATTCAGTGGTCTATACACAAAGGAGAAAGACAAACTGGTGTGACAACTATGTTAATGGATGCGGGTATGGATACAGGAGATATGCTTTTAAAAGCCAGCTTACCAATTGGACTATTAGATAATGCTCAAGTTATTGCGGATAAACTAGCTGAAACTGGTGGAAACCTGTTAATAGAAACCCTAACCAAATTTAGAAATGGAGAGATTACACCAATTCCTCAAAATGATTCCTTAGCTACCTACGCCTCATTAATTAATAAAGAAGACTATTATTTAGACTGGTCAAGAACAGCTATAGAACTACACAATCAGATCCGAGGATTTTACCCCAACTGCATCACCACCTTTCGTCATCAACCTTTAAAAATCGTCGCCACTGTTCCCCTAGAGTCCGCCTACATTCAGGAGTTGCCAAAGGAAATCCAGTCCAAACTTGAGAAAGTACCTGATTTGTCCGCCCAATTAGCATCGCCAGGATCTGTCCTCAGTATTATTAAAGGATTGGGTGCTGTGGTTCAAACTGGGGAAGGTTGTTTGTGGTTGAGAGAGGTACAACCAACAGGCAAAAAACTTCAGTCGGGATGGGATTTTGTCAATGGTAGTCGTTTGACAGTGGGAGAAACTATTGGTTAGCAACGTAAGAACTACAGGAATCACACGGACCATCTGGGTTGACAGCACAACGAATAATTTCTGAGTGGGCATTATACTTACAATTGGCATCCCCCACTACCCAACGTCCATTTATAAAACTTTTTTCCGATGGTCTTTTAGCTGTTTGAACGTAGATGGCAATCCTATGTAACCTGTAGCGTCCAGTTCGGAACTGATACCTGTGATGGCGTTCTAAAACGGCATAGGTTTTCCCCTCAAAATCTAAATAATTTCCCGGTTGAGGAGCCCAATCAAGTTGTAACTTACCAAGATACCGCTGTGGACTGGTCAAAATTATCTCAGTTGCTAAAGAGTCTGGATGCATAATTTATATATGGCGCTAAGTAGGGAGGCACAATTATTTGTAGGATGGGTTGAGGAACGAAACCCATGCGGGCGTTGATTTTATATTTAATTCCACCCACCCACTTATGGCTAAAGCTATAATATAGATTGAGCGCTAAGTAATTGATGGGAGGCTTTACAATTCTTTAAAATTTCTTCAAGTTGTGGGGGGGGCGGCAAATTCCATACCAGTCAGTCCTTTTGTTGATTAAACCTCCATGGACGGGTTCTTGGGAAATCATTTTGTTGGGGGAGCTTATTAAATTGTTTAAAGTTATGTAGCCTTTTACTTACAGCTTAGCCTGGACTGGGGTAAACTATGCCTTGATATTATTCCTTCTCCAGAGAAGAACACCACCAAAGGAGTAGTTTTTTCAATGTCTCATACCGTAAAAATCTACGATACCTGCATCGGTTGCACTCAATGTGTACGCGCTTGCCCCACTGACGTTCTAGAAATGGTTCCTTGGGACGGATGTAAAGCCGCTCAAGTTGCTTCTTCACCCCGTATTCAAGACTGCGTAGGTTGCAAGCGCTGTGAAACAGCTTGCCCAACTGACTTTTTGAGCATTCGGGTTTACCTTGGGGCTGAAACAACTCGCAGCATGGGTCTAGCATATTAATCTACGCTGACCTATACCTGGGCAAAAAGTAGCAAGAACTGAGCTGGGGAAGAAATCTATGATTTAACTTGATTCTTCTTGGCTCAGCTCTGCTCCTGGAATACAACCTGCAATATAAATTAGAAAGTTATGGCAATTAAAAAAGGAAATATGGTTCGTGCCCTGCGCGAAAAGTTAGAAAATAGTCTGGAAGCTAAAGCTAGTGATGGGCGCTTTCCTTCCTATTTATTTGAAAGTTCCGGGGAAGTGGTGGATATTAAGGGAGATTACGCTTTAGTGAAGTTTGGTAAAGTGCCCACGCCAAATATTTGGTTGAAGCTAGACCAATTAACTATACAACAAGACGCGGCTTCTTAGTCTTATGTCAGTTGTGGGAGGTTAAACAGTTTAATTCAACCTCCTGCAATATGTCCAACACTAATCCCTACCTTACTTCCTGCAAGCTCTCAACTTGCTTAGTAAACATTTCCGTAAACAAACTCATAACGCTCCGTTCCTCACGCACTTTGATATTAGCAGTAATGGCCATACCAGACTGTAAAGGAATACTTCTACCTTGAGATTCCATAGCTTGTTTATCTAAACTAACTCGCGCTGGAAAGCGATAAAACTGATGGGTCTGGTCAGGAGGTAAAGCATCTGAACCGATATTAGTTACTTTACCTTTGATATCACCAAACTCACTAAAGGGGAACGAATCAATTCTCACATCCACCTTCATTCCCTCCTTCACAAATCCAATATCCTTATTGGTGATAAATACCTCCGCTATATATTTATCATTGGGGACAATCTGTAATAGCTTTTGGGTAGGATTGGCGACAAAACCGGGGTTTTTTGCTTGCATGTCAAATATTATCCCTGATACGGGCGCACGCAGTTCTTGATATTTAACGTTTAATTTGGTTTGGGAAATTTTGCTACTAATATCTGCCAACTTCTGCTCATTGTCTAAAATTATTCTCATAAACTGGCTGTCTATTTCGGCAATGCGCTTCTTGTTAGTAGCAATTTCTTCCAAGACATTTTTGTCAGTCACTGCTATGGTATTGGTCACCTCTTGTTCTGCTCTTTGAATATCGAAGCCCAGGCGTTTTTCTTCTTCTTCTAACTGGGCTATTTCCGCTTTTAAATTTTGTACTTGTTGTTGCTGATTGAGATATTGCAGTTGAGAAATTCCCCCCTCTTTGGCCAGGACTTCTACCCTATCTAAGATTCCTTGTTGAATGGACAGACTGTTTTGTGTGTCCTTTCTCTTAACTATTGTTTGAGACAGTTGCTTTCTAATTTTTTCTACCTCAAATTTAGCTGCATTAGAGCGAGATTCCAGCTCTTTTCTAGCTACAATTAGTCTTTTTTGTTCATCAATTCCAACTCCTGTTTCTGGTCTGGAATTTCCCAATTGTGAACGTAACAGTTGGTTTTCTTCCACCAGAGAAATGCGACTTTTTAACAAAAATGCCGACTCTGCTGGTAGACTACCACCCAGAAAATTCAGTTCTGAGCTAATAGCACCGCTTGCATTCATCAAACGACGATAGATGTCATTTTCCTTGATTAAAGCAGCACGAACTTTATTGAGGGCGCCTAGCTCAGCTAGGGTAGCAACGGATTCAAATGTTAATAATAGATCCCCTGGTTTCACCTCTTGTCCATCTTTGACATGAACAGACTTCACCACCCCACTAATGGGTGCTTGTACATCTTTAACCGTACCCTCTGGTTTTAATTGTCCTGTAGCGGGAACTACTTGTTCAATTTTTGCATAATAAGCCCAACCCACTCCAAAACAGGCCACAAGCATCAAAGTAATCATGATTGTGCGTGACCAGATGGGTGATTGTCGTAAAACTATGGATTGTTCAAAGCTGTCTTGATAAGCATGACTTAAATTCCCTGCTTTGGCTTTTGATGGGGTTTGAAGCACTCCTATACTAGCTGGTTTGCCATTACCATTGCCATTAGTTGGATGATCATTAAATTGACTCATAAGGTTCCTTGGGTTGGTTGAGTGATAATTAGAGGTTGACTTCCTGTTGCTGGTAAAGGTAGGAATAGTGTCCTTTAGCAGTCATTAGTTCCTGATGACTACCCTGCTCCACCACTCTACCCCCATCCATAACTACAATCGTATCTGAATTACTGACGGTATTGAGACGATGGGTAATGAAGAAAACTGTCTTGCCACGAAATGCCTTGGCTAAATTTAAACATATTTGCCTTTCTGTGGGATAGTCTAGGGCACTTGTGGCTTCGTCTAAAACTAATATTTTAGGTTTTTGCAGTATGGAACGAGCAATGGCAATTCTTTGTCTTTGTCCTCCAGACAGGTTCGACCCTTTTTCCCCAACTTTGGTGTTATAACCATTGGACAGACCCATGATAAATTCATGAGCAACTGCTATTTGAGCTGCTTCTACCACTTCCTCTGTGGTAGCGTCAGGATTGGTTAGGGCTATATTATCGAATACTGTTCCATCAAATAACAGGGGATCTTGGGGAACCACGCCGATTTGTCTTCTGACGGAATAAAGCTCAACCTTGTTGACATCGTAACCATCAATAAAAATTCTCCCAGACTCAATGTTATAAAGTCTGAGGAGTAATTTCATCATGGTGCTTTTTCCTGAGCCACTTTGTCCCACAATCCCCACAAATGTGCCCGCTGGAAAATCTAAACTGACGTTATTTAGTTGCAGGGGTCCGTTAGTCGCAAAGCGGAAGCAAACATTTTCATATTTGACCGCACCAACAACACTAGGTAGGGGAATATTATCTTTGTCTACTTCTGCTTCCTGAGGTGTGTCCACAATATCGCTCAATCTCTCTAGGGACAAACCGGTTTCTTGGAAGTTTTGCCAGATTTGCGCTAGTCTTAGTATGGGACTGGTAACATAACTAGAAATAATTCTAAAGGCAATTAATTCCCCTAGGGTTAATTCCCCTTTTAAAACTAAATAAGCTCCTACCCACAGCACTAACAAGCTACTTAGTTTATTGAGAAACTGACTGGTGGAATTGGCTAATGTTGATGTAATAACTGTTTTAAAACCTGCGGAAACAAACTTGGCATAACGCTCTTGCCAAGAAAAGCGCGATCGCAGTTCAATATTTTGGGCCTTTACCGTTTGAATACCAGACATTACCTCCACTAAATAGGACTGGGTAGTGGCATTGCGTTCTGCTTTGGTGCGCAATTGTCTGCTAACGGTAGGAGCAGCAATTAATGTAATCACGACAAATAGGGGAATAGTTCCCAGTCCCACCAGAGTTAGTTCCCAACTATAGAACAGCATAACGACGATATAAACCACCGAAAATACTGCATCTAGTCCCACTGTCAAAGCTGTTCCTGTGAGGAACTGGCGAATATTTTCCAACTCATTCACTCGAGTAGCTAATTCCCCCACGGGTCTGCGTTCAAAATAACGCAGTGGTAGTCTGAGTAAATGGTCAATAATTTGTGAACCTAAACCCATATCAATTCGGTTAGTGGTATCCACAAATAAATAGGTTCGTAAGGTAGTTAATATGGCTTCAAACACACCAACAGCTAATAGTAATACCCCCAAAACATTCAGGGTACTAATACTATTTTGTACTATGACTTTATCGATAATTAACTGAATAACTAGTGGATTTGCCAATGCGGCCAGTTGTACAAAAAATGAAGCGATAAAGACTTCTATTAAAACCCGGCGGTAACGTGATAAGTAGGGGAGAAACCAACGTAGTCCAAAGCGTTCTTGAGGAGTTTCGGAGGTGGGACTAATCTGGAGGACTTTGATTTGAGGTTGTAGATTAGTATCATCGGTTGGTATTTGCTGTAGGAGTTTGCTGGGTTTATAGTTGATTATTCCCCGGGATGGAATAGCTACAACTATTCTATTTTCATCTGCTTCATAAACCACAGCGTAACCATCCTGGTGCTGGATAATAGCTGGTGTCTGAATCTCCGTAATTTTAGTGGCATCAATATCTACTAACTGGGATTTTAACCCAACGACTTCCCCCACATAGGCGCAAAGTTGAAAAGATACATTACCTTGGCGTTTAAGGTTATCACTTAAAATCCTACGAACTACCTCCTTACGCAGGGGAACCTGGAAATGTTTCGCCAGCATTTGAAAGCAAGCCAAGGTAGAATCTAGTTCATCTCGCCCCCCAAAAAAAGGATATTTCGGTTGTTTTTTTCTGGATTTTGCTTTTTTATTTTCCTGGGGGGAAAATTCTCCCTTTGTGGCAAAGGGAATATCTATAACATCTTCGGTTTCCCATGGATCTTCTATCTTTTCTAGTTCCCTATTCTCTTGTTGTTCCAACAACAATAACACTTGAGAACTAATACCTAATAACCGGGCTGGACTTTTTCCTGTAACCTGTAAAACCTCTCGATTGTTGCTCGATAGTATCTGAGAATTCACAGGGAAATTTGTAATCTGACCACTACTCACAAACCATGTTCTATCACTTTCTAGTTGGTCTAATGGAGTTTTTCCTGGTGGTAAATATTGGATTTTAGACTCTGGTAAAATATCTCGGGTTATATCCTTCAAATTCAGATTTCCATAGGCTTTTTGAGCTACATGATGGCTGATCACATCAAAAACCTCTATGATGTGATTTTCTTCTTGGCGCTCCTTGCCAAAATCAGAGTTTTGAGAAAATACCGATAGATAATCTACGGGGTTCCAGGTTAAACATATTACCTCCGTTGAGGCGATCGCCGTTTCACATGCTATCTGTCGCAGGTAACTAATTTCGCCAATTACTGCTCCTGGTTCCAACATTTTGAGGGTAATTGGCAATTGGCTTTGGGGATGATATCCCAGGAGTCTCACCTTACCCTGGTAAACAATTACTATCCGTTCCGGTAGTTGTTCCTTACCGATAATTTTCTGACCCAACCGATAACGCAGGGCCTGTTGTTTTGACAATAAATGGTTAATTTCCGTTGGGGATAATTTTTCAAACCCCGGAATTTTTTGCAGAAATTCCGAAAACTCCTGACTGCTGTAGTTCATACTAATTAAGTGTAATTAAGTGCAGGGTTAGTCATTTAATTAATTTTCTGACTCTTTAATTTGCCAGTTTTGGGGTGAAACTTGTGCTTGTAACCAGGACTGAAACCGCTCATTGAGCAACCTTTGGCGCATCCCATTATCTAACTGGGCGGGCAATAATTTTTCTAGCCGCACTATCACTATCCAATCTCCTATGGGGGTTGGTAGTGATAGCTGCTGGGGTTGACTTGTGGATAAAATTCTCACCAATAGTGGATGAAGAGACTGTAATTCCACTGGACCGACTAATCCGCCAGTTTGAGCTTCCGGTCCTTGAGAGTATTCCTGGGCAAGTTGGTTAAACGACTGCTCCCCTTCTTGAATACGAAAATATATTTCTTGGGCAATACCAATATCAGCAGTGGTAATTAGGGAGTATATAACCTTATCTAATTGGGGTTTACGTTGGTAAAAGTACGAGTCTATCTCTTTTCCCCAAGTCACCTCCTTAAACTTTTCCAGTTTTAGTTGACGAGTCGCCATACTTTGTAACTGTTCTTGACTTATTCCCTGTTCTTTTTGTCCCTGATATTGTTGATTTAACTTTTCATAGGCCAATTGCTCCTCCTCCGGTGTAGAAGAAATCTGGGCGATCGCCTGTTCTATAATCACCTCTTTAAGCAGTGGTGGTATTAATTGGTACTTATTCAATAATTTTAGTACTTCTGGGGCGGTCAGTGTATGATAACTTTCCTGTCCAGAGACGTTGCCAAATTGTAGAACTGGATTCATATCATTAATGTCAGCAGATTTACTTATGGTTGCAAAAATCAGCCCAAACTTTTTACCGCAAATTTATCTAAATGTTAAGTTTATTGTCAGTTCATTGCATGATTTTACTCTCCAAATTATGTGTAGCCAAGTAGGTTTAGTGGGAAAAAAACATATAGTCTGTCAATTTTAAGTAACAGATACACCAGTGTTTACAAAGCACTTCATCAACCTATCACAACTTAGGCAAATTGTCAGCTGGATTTGGCATTTTGGCAGAAAATACTGCGGCTAATCTTAAATAACTTCGTTTTTAACCGGGATAAAGACAAAAGGTATTACCACCACATCTTTTAGCTCCTATAAGTGCCTGATTAGCAGTATTTAAGAGTTTTTGAACCGTAGACCTGGACCTGGGTAATGTACCAGTAATACCAAGGCTAAGTGAGACTTCTACCGTACCAACCACAGTTTGATGAAGATCATGGGCAAGACGCACGGTAGCATCCAAAGACATATTCGGCAATAGAACACCAAAGCTCCCCTGGTTATAGTAAGTAAAGCAACTAGGTGGGTAAATGTATTTACGTATAACTAAAGCAATTTGACGGAGATTAGAGCTATTTTTTGTTGTCCCTTGATTTACATCAAAGTTATCAATAGCACAAAAAATCAAACTTAATGGCAGACCATCAGAACTTAGCATTTGCCATTCTCGATTAAGAACAGCAAGGAAATCCTGGGGGTGAACCATATAGGGAACATCAGAAAAAATGCTGAAATTGTGATTTGTTTTTTCTCTTTCTTGGGTAACTTCCCACTCTAAAGCATGGATGAGGGAATCAATTGCCTGAATGTCTACATTAGTCAAAGATTCCTTCACCAGAATATTCTCCATTTTAGCGGCTAATTGGGAACATTGGGGGTAGCCGAAAGTACCTAAGCTACCGGACAAACTGTGGGTCATTCTCATCAGATATTGCTGTTGTTGACCATTAGTTATTTCTGTTTCCAATTTAACAAGTTCCGCTCTTATGTTCCCAATTTTATTGGATAAGGATATTTCAAATTCTGCCTTAACTTGTTCAATTAAATCCAGTCCTTCACCTATACTAGAATCTGTTATTGGTAAGCTTGTTTGGGTTGGTATAGTTTCTACCCGTTCTAATTCCCTTTTGCTTGTAAGACGATAGCCCAGTCCATGAACAGTTTCAATCACTTCCTCCTGCATCCCAGCTTTTTTAAGTTTCCCTCGCAGATCCTTAACCAAATTAGTCACTGCACCATCCGTAGGAGAATCATCTATTGACCATAATTTGTCTATGATCTGACCCCGGGTAAAGATTTTTTGTGGGTGGCGTAAAAATAATTCTAAAAGCTGAAATTCCCTGCGACTAAGATTAATACTTAATTCATCATACTTTACTTCTATTAACTCAGGATTAAGTGAAAGCTTATTATGTATTAATGTAATAAGACCAGGCTTAGCACCAATTCTTCTAGAGCAAGACCTAATTCGTGCCAGTAATTCATGAATACAGTATGGTTTAATCAAATAGTCATCCGCTCCAGCATCTAGTCCGATAATAATATCTTCTTGTGTAGTTTTTGAGGTTACCATAATAATTTGACCTTGATAACCCTTATGGCGCAGCGTGTGACACAAACTTAGCCCATCTAATTTGGGCATAAGTATATCCAGTAGAATCAGGTCATAATTGAACTGATATCCCATTTCTAGACCCATTTCACCATCAGTAGCTATATCCACCACATAGCGATGGGCAACCAGTGAGGTTTTAACAAGTTGACATAGGGATGTATCATCATCTACGATCAGGATTTTCATAATCAAGATTAACAATTGAATTAAACAAGACTTTTTGTTGGTTATATAGATCCGCCTATTATCCCTATGGTGATTTTACTTTACAGAAGGGCTCCCATTTTTAGTAATGGTTAATCAAAGTCACTAGCTGATCCCCAAATTATCCTAAATTTGCATCAATTTAATGCAACTAGCGTTTTAGTCGTTGTTAGTGCAAGTGTTTTAATTTCACCCGCTTTTGCAGTAGATCTGATTTAACACTACTCCTGCAGTAGTTTTTCAGGCTACCATAGAGAGGTTCAAGATACAAGGAAGCTGATTCATTCCGTGACCAATTTTTCGGATTATCTCTATGAATGCAACATACCAAGATACAATGACAATAAACAAGATTTTCGGAAAAATTCCTCTAAAAATATTACTGAGTATATTTTACTTAATACCAATTATCACTAGTGTGGCAGTGGTCAGCTATGTATCCTATCGTACTGGAGAAGAATCAGTAAATGAGTTGACTAACGAGTTGATGACATCCACAACAGAACGGGTTAGAGATCATCTCAATAAGTATCTACAAATACCACAAAGAATAGTAGCTATAAATCGTCAGGGAATAGAAAACTCCTATCTGATCCCGGAAAACTGGGAAGCATTGAGATTATACTTTTTCAGTCAACTTAAAGTATATAAAACCCCAGCAGCTATTTATTTCGGTGGTGCTAATGGTACATATATAGTTTCCGGTCAGGACGAGATGGGAATAATTTCACCCAAAAATTCTTACTTGGGGGGTGGTACGCACCCATCCTATCTTGGTCAACGACGGGTTTATATTGTGAATGAACAGGGAAAATATGTCAAAATTATCCCTGGACAAACTAAACCCTTTACACCCATTAATCTTCCGTGGTTTAAAACTGCTCTAAATCAAAATAAACAAACATGGACACCAATATATCCCTATCTTTATATTCCCACAGCTATCATTTCCGCTTTTAGTCCTGTTTATCGTAATAATAAATTTATTGGGGTTGTAGGTTGTGATTTAGCTCTCACTCACGTTAGTTTACACTTGCAAAAATTACAGTTTTCACCATCAGGAAAGTTATTCATTATAGAAAGGTCAGGAGACATAATCGCTACTTCCACCAATGAAAAACCTTTTATAAAAATTGTTAAAGATAACAACACAGATAGAAATGTAAAATTAACACGGTTATCTGCCACAAAAAGTAGTAACCCAATAATCTCTAAAACAGCAAAAGTATTATTTCAGCGTTGGGGAGACTTGCATAAAATTCGGGAAGCGACCAGTTTTAAGTTTAATGGTAGTAATAACCAAAGGTATTTTTCCCATATTTACCCCTATCAGGATGAATATGGGTTGGATTGGTTAATCGTAGCTGTTTTGCCAGAATCTGATTTTCTGGATAAGATTCATACTAACTTCCATAGAACCTCTATTTTTTTAGCAATTACACTATTTATATTTGCAGGATTAAGCATGGTCTTAACCCATTGGATAATACAACCGATTAAGGATTTGAATACTGCTGCTAAAAAACTAAGGAAAGATAGGTTTGATAGTTTAGATTTAGACTTGGATTTAAAGTTAAAATCAATCCTAAATCGGCGTGATGAAGTAGGTCAGCTAGGTGAATCTTTTCAAGCTATGGCTGGGGAGTTGGCACTATCATTTATACGAGTTAAAACTGCTTTGCAGGAATCCCAAGATAAGTTTACTAAAATATTTCGCAGCTCCCCTGACCCAATTGTTATTACCGATAGGGTGCAGAATATATTCTTAGATGTCAATCCCAGCTTCTTACATTTAACGGGTTATTCAGAAATGGAAGTAATTAATCATGGTGTTGAAGGTTTATGTCTACCATGTGATTCACAAAAGCTGTTGTTAGTCAGGAAAAAACTAGAAAATCAAGGACACATCCACAATTTGGAATTTGATTGGCTGACAAAATCTGGGGAGGTAAAAACCTCTTTAGTATCTTCCGAAAGGATTTTAATTAATGGTAGAGATTGCGTGATTTCCGTTTGTAAAGATATTACTGATCGCAAAAAAGCTGAGGAAAATTTAAGACAAAGTGAAGAAAGATTTCGCACTGCTTTTGAAAATGCTGGTAGTGGTATGGCTTTAGTCTCACTAAATGGATATTTCATCAGGGTGAATAGATCACTATGTCAAATTTTGGGTTATGATTCTCCAGATTTACTCACTAAAAAGGTGACAGAAATTATTGCAGGTGAGGAGTTATCCAAAGATTTTGATTTGGCATACCAGTTTCTCTCCGGTCAAATAACTAACTATCAAGTGGAAAAATCCTGTTTACATAAATCAGGAAAAATTATTTGGGTGTTGCTGAATGTTTCATTATTATGTGATATTAACGGGAACCCCCTGCATTTTATTTGGCAGATTCAGGATATTAGTGAACGACACGAAGTTGAGCAACTAAAAAATGAATTTGTCTCTGTAGTTAGCCATGAAGTACGCACACCTTTAACAGCTATTAAAGGTGCTTTGGAGATTTTAGCAACAGGAATTTTAGTTGATGAACCACAGGAAGCAGAACAGATGTTAAAAATCGCTGTTAGTAATAGTGAAAGACTGTTACGTCTTGTCAATAATATTTTGAATTTAGAAATGTTGGATTCAGGGAAAATGAAACTAAACTTGGAGCTTTGTGATATTAATATCATGGTAAAACAAGCAATGGAAACAGTGGGACCAATAGCGCAACAAAAAAGCATTGAAATTTCCTACAACACACTTGATGTAGCTAACATAGAAATCTTAGCTGACGAGGAAACAATTGTTCAAGTTCTGACCAACCTATTAAGCAATAGCATAAAATTTTCTCATGCTGGTACTAAAGTAGAGATATACGCCACAATGGGCGATAAAGAAATTATTGTTGCGGTAAAGGATTACGGTAAAGGTATTCCTTCATATAAGTTAGAGACTATTTTTGAGCGATTTGAACAGGTGGATATTTCTGATTCTCGTCAAAAGGGTGGTACGGGTTTAGGACTAGCTATTTGTAAAAATATTGTGGAAAAACACCAGGGAAAAATTTGGGTTGAGAGCATATTGGGTAGTGGTAGCACCTTTTATTTCACACTACCGCTCTAGTAGTTTTTTATGCTACCATGTAGGAACTCAAGATATAATAGAATTGCTTATTTTACAGGTATTTTGTCGGACTCATTATATGAATAAGTACACAACAACATTAAACCATATTGTTGGAAAAGTCCCTCTTAAAACATTACTAAGTATATTTTACTTAACACCAATTATCACCTGTGTAGGAATAGTTAGTTATACATCCTATCATACTGGAGAAGAATCAGTAAATGACTTGACGAATAAATTAATGATGTTGACAACAGACCGGATTCGGGACCATATCAGGACACATTTAGAAACACCACAAAGAATAGTAGGCATAAATCGTGATGGGATTCAAAACTCCTATCTTAACCCGGAGAATTGGGAAGAATTGAGACTATACTTTTTTAATCAAGTTAAAATATATAAAGAGCCAACTGCTATTTATTTTGGCGGTATTAATGGTACTTTTATGTTTGCAGTACTAGACAAAATGGGCATAATTTCACCACCAAATTCTTACCTGGGTGGTGGTTTACACCCATCCTATGGTGGTCAACGACGTATCTACATTTTAGATCAACAGGGAAAATATGTCAAAATTATCCCCGAACAAACTAAAACTTCTTTATATAGAAACCTTTTGTGGTTTAAAACAGCTCAAAATCAAAATCAACAAACATGGACTTCCGTACATACCTATCTTTATATTCCTACGGCAAAGATTTCTGCTGTTAGTCCTGTTTATCGCCATAATAAATTTATTGGCGTTGTAGGTTGTGATTTAATTTTAGACCATATTGGTTTATACTTGCAAAACTTGCAGTTCTCACCATCAGGAAAGTTATTCATTATAGAAAGGTCAGGAGATATAATCGCTACTTCCACCAATGAAAAACCTTTTATGAAAATTGTTAAAGATAGCAAAACTGGTAAAAACATCAAGTTAATACGATTATCTGCTACAAAAAGTAGTAACTCAATAATTTCTAAAACAGCGAAAGTATTATTTCAGCGTTGGGGAAACTTGCATAAAATTCGGGAAGCGACTAGTTTTGAGTTTAATAGTAGTAATAACCAAAGGTATTTTTCTCATATTTACCCTTATCAGGATGAATATGGGTTGGATTGGTTAATTGTAGCTGTTTTGCCAGAATCTGATTTTCTGCATAAGATTCATACTAATTTAAATAGAACCTTTATTTTTTCAGCAATTACACTATTTATATTGGCGGGATTGAGTATAGTCTTAGCCCATTGGATAATACAACCGATTAAGGATTTGCATACTGCGGCTAAAAAACTAAGCGAAGATAGGTTTAATAGTTTTAATAGTTTAGATTCAGACTTAAATTTAAAGTTAAAATTAATCCTAAACCGGCGTGATGAAATAGGTCAGCTAGGTGAGTCTTTTCAGGCTATGTCAAGGGAGTTGGCACTATCATTTACACAAATTAAAACTGCTTTAAAGGAATCTCAGGATAAATTTATGAAGATATTTCATAGCTCTCCTGACCCAATTTTAATTCATCAAATTATAAACCAAAATATACAGGGATGTGTATTGTTAGATGTCAATACTAGTTTCTTAAATTTCACTGGTTATTCGGAAGTAGAATTGATCGGCTACAGTTTTGATAATTTATCCTTGGTATCTAATCCTGAACAGGGATTACTACTCAAGGAACAACTGAAAAATCAAGGATATGTCCGAAATTTAGAATTTGATTGGCTGACAAAATCTGGGGAATTAAAAACCTCTTTAGTATCTTGTGAAAGTATTTTAATAGATACGAAAAACTGTGTGATTTCTATCATTAAAGATATTACTGATCGCAAAAAAGCTGAGGAAAATTTAAGACAAAGTGAAGAAAGATTTCGCACTGCTTTCGAAGATGCTGGTAGTGGTATGGCTCTAGTTTCACTAAATGGATATTTCATCAGGGTGAATAGATCACTATGTCAAATTTTGGGTTATGATTCTTCAGATTTACTCACTAAAAAGGTGACAGAAATTATTACAGGTGAGGAGTTATCCAAAGATTTTGATTTGGCATACCAGTTTCTCTCCGGTCAAATAACTAACTATCAAGTGGAAAAATCCTGTTTACATAAATCAGGAAAAATTATTTGGGTGTTGTTGAATGTTTCATTATTATGTGATGTCAATAGGAACCCCCTGCATTTTATTTGGCAGATTCAGGATATTAGCAAACGACACGAAGTTGAGCAACTAAAAAATGAATTTGTCTCTGTAGTTAGCCATGAAGTACGCACACCTTTAACAGCTATTAAAGGTGCTTTGGAGATTTTAGCAACAGGAATTTTAGTTGATGAACCACAGGAAGCAGAACAGATGTTAAAAATCGCTGTTAGTAATAGTGAAAGACTGTTACGTCTTGTCAATAATATTTTGAATTTAGAAATGTTGGATTCAGGGAAAATGAAACTAAACTTGGAGCTTTGTGATATTAATATCATGGTAAAACAAGCAATGGAAACAGTGGGACCAATAGCGCAACAAAAAAGCATTGAAATTTCCTACAACACACTTGATGTAGCTAACATAGAAATCTTAGCTGACGAGGAAACAATTGTTCAAGTCCTGACCAACCTATTAAGCAATAGTATAAAGTTTTCCCATGCTGGTAATAAAGTAGAGATATACGCCACAGTGAGCAATAAAGAGATTATTGTTGCGGTAAAAGATTACGGTAAAGGTGTTCCTCCACATAAGTTAGAGACTATTTTTGAGCGATTTGAACAGGTGGATGTTTCTGACTCTCGTCAAAAGGGTGGTACAGGTTTAGGATTAGCTATTTGTAAAAATATTGTGGAAAAACACCAGGGAAAAATTTGGGTTGAGAGCATATTGGGTAGTGGTAGCACCTTTTATTTCACACTACCGCTGTAATAATTTTTTAGGCTACCATGGATAAACCCAAGATATAAGAGAACCTTTTGTGTAGCAACTAGTCGGATCATGGCTAAACATATTTTGATCGTGGATGATGAGCAAGACATTCGTGCAGTTGTCCGTATTTCTTTAGAAAAATTTGCCGGTTGGCGGACTAGTTTAGCTGCTACCGCGCAGGAGGCGCTAGAAAAGGCTAGATCCCAATTGCCAGATGCTATATTATTGGACATAACAATGCCTGATACGGATGGTTTTCAAGTGTGGGATCAGTTACAGTCTGACCCATTGACTAAATCCATACCAGTAATTTTACTTACTGCCAAGACATCGTCTTTGGACAAGAAACGTTTTAGCAATATGGGTGTGGCGGGGGTAATCAGTAAACCCTTTAATCCCCTAATCATTTGGAAACAAGTGCGGGAAATTTTGGCGTGGGACAATTCATCACAATGATGAATGTAGAATCCCCGTGTCTTTGGACCGGGGAGTGTCAACGAAATAGGCGTGGATTTAAAATGGTTTTTCCTGGAGTCCGACTGCGAATTAATAATCCATTATTGAGATTAGTACCTGTTCCACCATCTTCCATGGACAAAAAGGGTTTTAAGTTAATTCCCCCCCGGAAATGGGGATTATTACCCGATCTTCTAGGAGAGTTGGTATAAGTGTTCACGCCAATAGTCTGCTGTCCCTGGTCTGCAGCAGTTAGGTTACTAAAAATGCTGCTGCGGACAGCATAGGGATCCTTGCTTCGTGGTACTGTTAAAACTATGCGACAGGTAGAAACAGCTTCAGTGGTAACACAGATAATATTCTCATTATTTTGTCTGGCAATTTGCAACTCTTGCAAACCATCAGGACGATATAATTCTAGACGACTGGCGATCGCCTGACAGCGGTTTTGAGGGTTCCAACCAGCACCCAAGGACTGGGGTATGGCCCAGGCAAAAAATCGTCCCGGTTGACTTTGGGGTTGATACATAACAGTATATTTACCATCATAGTATTGACAACTGAACCTAGTGGTGCTGGAGTTATTGGGACTCGGTATTTGGGTGGGTGTGCTGGATGGGGGATTAGATGGGGTGGTTGAGTCTGAGGGTACGGTGGGGACAACTACACCAGTTTGTCCAAAAGCGATTGAGTTACCAATCAATAAAGCAAATAAGGACAGGTGTAAAGAGAGAATAGTTCTAGCCATAAGTTGTCAGAATTGGTAATATGGTTAGGATTCACCTTACTATAGTAGCATACAACTAAAGTTGATTTAAAGAATTATGTTAAAAATAAGTATTTCGGCTATTGGTGCAGGGCTTTTAATTGCATCTACTAATGGTGGAGTAACTAACTTAATTCCATCCTTTCTAATCAATAACAGCTATAAATTAGCTCAGAACAATTTGAATAGCGCCAACTTAGAAACTCAAGTTTTCCAACAAATCAATCAGTATCGTGTTAATCAGAAGTTACTTACCCTAACCCGTAACCCTAGCATTGATAACCAAGCTAGGATTCACAGTCAAAACATGGCTAGTGGCAAAGTTCCCTTTAGTCATCAAGACTTTGATAAACGAGTTAAAGCAATTAACATTACCTACCGTGCTGTAGCGGAAAATGTGGCTTATAATCAAGGAGTCCAAGATCCTGCTACTACTGCAGTTCGAGGTTGGTTAAAAAGTCCAGGACATTTAAGAAACATCCGAGGTGATTACACCCTAACTGGTATTGGTGTTGCGGTCAATAATAAAGGGGAAATTTTTTTCACCCAGGTTTTTTTAAAATCAAGATAAATTTTGGCGAGGTTTCCAATGATTTACCATGGAGCAAACACCAGGGGTATGGCAGACCACGGGTGGCTTAAAGCGAAACACACATTTAGCTTCGCCAACTATCATGATCCTTCTCGTATGGGATTTGGGGCTCTTCGCGTCATCAACGATGACCATATAGCTGCTCGTGGGGGATTTGCTACCCACCCCCACAGGGATATGGAAATTGTGACCATACCTCTTCAAGGTTCTCTTAGACACGAAGATAGTATGGGAAACTCTCAAGTGCTGCAAAAGGGGGAGATTCAGTCCATGAGTGCAGGAACAGGTATCCTCCATTCGGAATTCAACGATGGTGACGAGGATCTCAAACTCCTTCAAATCTGGGTCTTACCCAAGAAGATAGGTGTTCAGCCTAGATATGAACAAAAAGCCTTCAATCCTGTTGATCGCAGGCAAAAGTTGCAAACAGTGGTTTCTCCTGATGGTGAAGGACTAGGGATCAATCAAGATGCTTGGTTTTCTTTGGCAGATCTAGAAGAAACTAGTGTGGAATATAAGTTGCACGGAAAAGGTCAAGGTGTGTATGTGTTCGTAATATCAGGATTTGCAAACGTCAATGGCAAAGAGCTATTTCCTCGGGATGGACTGGGACTGGAGGAAGATCTGCACATTCAAGTCTTTCAACAATCCGAGCTGTTGGTGATGGAAGTACCTATGTTATCATCATGAGACCTTAATCTGTTAATCAATTTCTAACCTAATTTTCCCCATAAACTATTCAGGTATCTGTCACAAGATACTGTTTTTTATATATTTTGTAGTTGAGAATGTATTGAGGATAGCACCAAAAGTACCATCCACCATAGACATATACTGGAAGTATCCTTCCTGGTAGTTCTTTTGAGCATTGAAAGATAGAGTATATGTCCAACAAACTCATACACTATCTGGGGATTTCTCTATGTTCCGACAAACTGCTTTCGGAATTGGTTTAACTACACTTGTCCTTACCAGTGGATTGGTAACTGATGCTATTTCCGCTAGTAATGTTACTAAAAAAATCTCATCTGCTCCCTCATTTAATGGTTCTACCCGAGCTGTTGCTTCCCACCAGAATAATGAGAGTAATAAGCATGAGAATAACAAGTTAGAAAAATTGGTTTTTGAAGAAATTAATCAGTATCGTGTTGCTCAAGGATTATCAAAATTAACCTTGAATTTAAACATCACTAAACAGGCAAGAATTCATAGTCAAAATATGGCTAATGGTACGGTAAAATTTAGCCATCATGGTTTTGAGCAACGGGTTAAATCCATCCATTTGCAATATAATAATGCTGCGGAAAATGTGGCATTTAACATAGGGTATAATGAACCAGCAAAACAAGCAATAATTGGTTGGCTTAATAGTCCGGGACATTTGCGAAATATTCGAGGGAAGTTTGAACTGACAGGGGTGGGAGTAGCTAAAAATGATAAAGGTGAAGTTTATCTGACTCAAATATTTATCAATACACCCCACAGGTACTCCCGAAAAATTTCCTCCAGATCCCCAGGTTTTTAAGCAATTTTCTGATAAGATTATTACATAAGGTAATTGTTTTGTAAATGTTTTGGTGAAAAATCATGAAACTAGATGATTTTCAGGTAGTTGATGGGGATCTAGACTACCCTACCCTCTCGGAATATTTAAGGTCAGATGCTTTAGCTGTGGATACAGAAACTATGGGTTTGCTACCACAGCGAGATCGTCTCTGTCTGGTTCAACTATGTAACCCTGAAGGTAAGGTGACTGCTGTCCGCATTGCTAAGGGACAAACCCACGCTCCTAACCTACAACAACTTCTAGAATCAACCGATGTTGTCAAGGTTTTTCACTTTGCCAGGTTTGATCTGGCCACTTTGCGTCACAACCTGAAAATTCATGTCCAACCTGTTTTTTGTACGAAAATTGCCAGTAAGCTGGCTCGTACTTACACAAACCGTCATGGATTGAAAGAGCTTGTACAAGAGCTAGAGCAAGTAGAATTGGATAAAAGTTCTCAGAGTTCGGACTGGGGGAATCCGCTGGGTTTATCTGATGCTCAACTAAGCTATGCTGCTAATGATGTGCGCTATCTGATCAGTTTGCAACAAAAACTTTCTCACATGTTGCAAAGAGAAGAACGTTGGCAATTGGCACAGGAGTGTTTTAGTTTTTTACCTACTTTAGTTTCTTTGGATCTTTTGCAGTTTAAAGAACTATTTGAACACTAGTCATAGACTGTTAGAAATTGCTAAAACTGGAAATGAGAAAACACTTTAACACCGCAGGTCCCTGTAAGCCCAACCTTCACTATATGCTCTCGTCTGTAGAGCGCATCCCCCAGATCAAAAACCTCACAGAAATTGCCCAGAGTCCAGATGGCAGAATGATTACGGTGATTCGGGGGTGATTTGTTAAAGAAGAGCGATCGCCCTATGGGAAACTCAGTATGGATGCGCCCTATCTGTTATCGAAACTGCGTTTGCACTCAAAGTTACCAAAACTATCAACCCTCCAGCAATGTGACCGGTAATAATATTTTATACAAAAAAAAATCAAAAAAATCCCAAAATCACACATTCACGATACAATTTTTGGCGGTTAAAGTAGTAGTTGGTTAAAGTTCAGGGAAAACGCTAATTGCATAGCAATTATACCAATAATAAAATATTGTTCCTACCGCATCAGAGGGAAATTAATATTTTTGGGTATGTGGAGCAAAAATCACAAAAAAACAGGAAAACCATCTGTCACTACAAAAAGGCCCAATTAATAAACTGCATGAGACTATGGATAACCTCGCTACAAATATTCCCAAGATTATGGTTGTAGATGACGATTTCAGTGTCAGAAATCTTGTTCATCGGTTTTTAAGTCGAAAATATAAGACAGAAGCTGCTGCTGATGGTAAAAGTGCTATGGCATTGTTTGAGCAGTTTAATCCATCTCTGGTGATATTAGACTGGAACTTACCAGATGTAAATGGTTACAAACTTTGTCAGGATATGCAAAGTCGAACCAATGTCTTAGTTCTTATGCTCACCAGTCGTAATGATGAAACTGACAAAATTAAAGTCCTAGCTGGTGGTGCGGATGATTTTATGACCAAACCATTTAGTCTAGCGGAGGTAGAAGTTAGAGTAGATGCTCTCCTAAGACGCATACGTTATATTCAACCCACTCAATCACAACGCCTTATTTTTAAACAGTTAGCAATCAACCCAGAAGGTCGGGAAGTCACACTCAACGATAAACCTTTGGCCTTAACTGCTTTAGAGTTTAATATTTTACATTTTTTGGCTTGTCACCCCGGACAAGCGTGGAGTCGTCCCCAGCTAATTCAAAAAATTTGGGGGTGTGACTATGTGGGTGATGGAAGGGTTGTTGATGTTCATATCGGTCAACTGCGTAAAAAAATGGAGGTTGATTCTAGCACTCCAGAGTTTATTAAAACAGTACGTGGTTATGGTTACAAGTTTGAATCTCCTGAACATAATAGAGTTTCAATTTGAGGAATAATATATTTGTTATATATTATTCCCTAGGGATTTACCTAAGTAGTGTAATGCAAATCACAGTTATGACTTTCAACCTCCGCTGCGACAAACCAGATCCGGGTGAGAGGTGTTGGCAAAAACGTGTAGGGGCGATCGCCTGTATGATCCAACATTATCAACCTGAGTTATGGGGAACCCAGGAGGGTCAACCTCATCAACTTAGGGATTTACAGGTACTTTTACCAGACTATGAATTTGTGGGGGGCGATCGCACTGGAACAGGAAAAGGTGAACACTGCGCGATCTTCTATAAGAGGGGAAAGTTGCAGCTGAGGGAAACCCAGGATTTTTACCTGAGTGACACCCCAGAAATCCCCGGTAGTATTACTTGGGGAACTCGTTTACCCAGAATGGTCACTTGGGCCAATTTTATTGCGGAGGATTTAGGTTTTTCTCTGACTATCATGAATACTCATTTAGATCATGAGGTTAGTAGAGCTAGGGAGTTGGGTGCGGGTTTAGTGAGTTTGCGCTTAATGAATTTTCCCAGGGAAGACTATTTATTGTTAACAGGGGATTTTAACGCTGGTCCTAGAAGTTTGGAAAGAATTATTCTCGCTGATAATTATAGAATTAAAGATGCTCTGGGCAATCTTCCTGTAGAATCACAAAAAACCTTCCACGACTTTACAGGTCAAGCTTGGGATCCTAGAGATACAATATATTGCGATCGCCGTTGGCAAATTAATCAGGTCATTATTGACGATCAGCAATGGGAGGGTATATGGCCATCGGATCATTTTCCGGTAATTGTCAAATTAGGTCTTACTGGAGGCTAAAAGCCGAAAACCCTGCATAGCCCTAGATAGAGCGCTATAGCGTTCACTAGGGCTATAAAATGTAACTTACAGTAAATAAAGTAATCCAAATAAAACAATCCAGATCACGTCTACAAAGTGCCAATACAATTCCGCGGCTTCTATACCAAAATGGCTTTGACTATTATAGTGTCCAGAATGACGAGATCGCCACAAAACGGACAAAATTAGCAAGACTCCCAAGGTAACATGCAAACCGTGGAAACCAGTCAAGACGTAGAATGCACTGGCAAAAAGATTGGTGGTTAGACCAAATTCCAAATGGGTATACTCATAAACTTGACCAAACAGAAAAATTATTCCCATGGCAGCAGTAATAGCCAACCATATACGCATACCTTTTTCATCATTTTTTTTAATTGCTGTATCAGCGTTGTGCATAACAAAACTGCTAGCAATCAAATTTATAGTGTTCACACCTGGTAATAATAGTTCTAATTCAGGTGTACCTTCTGGTGGCCATATAGATAAGGTAGAGCGGAAAGCTAGATAAGCTCCAAACATACCCATAAAAATCATCCCCTCAGCAATGAGAAAGACAACCAGACCAAACAAACGATAATCCGGGTGTGCTTCATGATGACCATCCACATGAAGCTGATGATTTGGTGTAAGTTCAGCAGTGTCCACAATTTGACTTTGCATAAATTTTGACGGTACTAAATTGGTAATTGCTAGTTAATTCCCCCTTTCCCCTACAATTGCTGCAAAATTTAGGTTTCGTTTTATTTCACGCCGTAATCATAGGGACCTGTGGTTAAAACGGGTAGTTTTTCAAAGTTTTCAATTTCTGGTGGGGAGGTGGTCATCCACTCTAAAGTCAGACCACGCCAAGGGTTATTACTAGCTTTGGGCCCGTATAACCAACTCCATACAGCATTGATAATAAAGGGTAAAGTGGAAACAGCTAGAATATAAGCCCCGTATGTACATATTTCATTTAAGGTGGTGAATTTTGGGTCATATTGGGCAATACGACGGTTCATACCCATTAGTCCTAATTTATGCATGGGCAAAAAGGACATATTTAACCCAACAATAGTTAAAGCAAAGTGAACCTTACCCCAAAACTCATTCATCATTCTCCCTGTCATTTTGGGAAACCAATGATAAATAGCGGCAAAAATCCCCAACACACTACCACCAAACAGTACATAGTGCAAATGGGCAACTACAAAGTAGGTGTCATGAACGTGAATGTCAAAAGGGACAGAAGCTAACATTACGCCGCTGACACCACCAATGACGAAAGTACCCACAAAACCAATAGCAAATAACATGGGAGTATTTAATTCCACTTTGCCTCCCCAGATGGTTGCTAACCAACTAAAGATTTTGATCCCCGTGGGCACGGCGATGATCATAGTCGTGATCATAAAGAACATCCGTAACCAACCGGGAACACCACTGGTAAACATGTGGTGGGCCCAAACAATTAAACCCAAAAAACTAATCGCTAGAGAAGAATAGGCGATCGCCTTATAACCAAAAATGGGTTTGCGAGCATGAACTGGTATAATTTCTGAAATTGCGCCAAAGAATGGCAGAATCATAATATACACCGCTGGGTGGGAGTAGAACCAAAACATGTGTTGGTAAACTACGGGGTCACCACCACCAGTGGGATTAAAAAAGGTAGTTCCTGCTAACAAATCAAAAGCTAGTAGAATCAAGGCTCCTGCCAAAACAGGTGTAGATAATAAAACTAGAGCAGAAGTTGCCAACATAGCCCAGCAAAACAGGGGCATTTTATGAATCCCCATGCTAGGAACACGCATTTTCAGCATGGTGACCAAAAAATTAATTGCTCCTAAAATTGAGGATGTACCTAGTAACAGAATGCTCATAATCCAAATGGCTTCACCCACCTCACCGGTCATTAAACTCAGGGGAGGATAGGAGGTCCAACCAGCATCTGGAGCATCACCCACCACTAGGCTAGCAACTAATAATATACCTGAAGGAGGAATCATCCAGAAAGCCACCGCATTCAAGCGGGGAAAAGCCATATCCCTAGCTCCAATCATCAAAGGAATCAGATAATTAGCAAAACCTGCTCCCGCTGGAACTATCCAGAGGAAAATCATGATTGTGGCATGGAGAGTAAACAGACTGTTATAAACTTCTGGTGTAACAAAATCTACTTCTGGAGTCCGTAATTCTGTCCGGACTAAATCTGCCATGACACCACCAATACAGTAAAAAATAAACGATGTCACTAGATATTGAATCCCGATTACCTTGTGGTCGGTATTAAAAGTAAAAAATTCCCACCACTTTCTTCCCCCCAATTCTTCATGGGGTATGGCTAGGTGAGAAGTGTCTTGTAATTGAGCTTGTGTCATAGTTATAGGGGCTTTCCATTTAGGAAGTTCAAAAGGTGTTTTCTCCCGATATATTTAAGCCATATCTTTACCAGCTATGACTTTGAGAAAGATTCTAAAAGTACCTTTCCTATTCCTAAGCTTTCTGGGTGAATATGCATCTTTTGCATATAGGGGGACAGAAATTCATCAGCTGACATAGCGGAGGGATTCACGGCGATCGCCTGATTAATAGTTTCTTTTTCCGCCATTAACTGTTCCTGAACCCAGGTATCAAAGGCTTGTTTTGACTCTACTACGATTTGAGTTTGCATAGCGCCATGGTAGGGGCCACATAATTCTGCACAAACCACAGTATAGGTTCCCTCTTTTCTGGGAGTGAAGCGGACTCGAGTTTCCCTACCGGGGATTACATCTTGTTTCAGACGAAATTCTGGAACCCAAAAGGCGTGAATTACATCATTAGCTGTCATCTTCATCTGTACTTGTTGACCCACAGGGACGTGAATTTCACCTGTGGTTATCCCCGCATCTGGATAGGTGAATATCCAAGCGTATTGTAAAGCTGAGACTTCAACCACTAGTGGTTCCGCTTCATTGGATGTATTTTCTGCCTGGGCAATTTCCATGGAAGTGGGGGAATTTTGGCTATTTACTGGCTTGTCACTGAGAGTAGCCGCAATAGCAGTACCCGGCATAACCTTAGCTTCCTCCATGATGGGAGCATTATGGCCTCCATGAGGATCTAATCCCCCAATTTGATTGTATACATCAAAACTGTATACAGAAATGCCCAGGACTATCACTGCTGGAATTGCTGTCCAAAGTATTTCCAGAGGAATGTTACCTTCAATAGCTGGACCGTCTTCGTTATCACCCGCACGCCGACGGTATTTAAATACTGAGTAGATTAAAATACCTTCGACCAAGAGAAATATCCCTATAGAGACAGTTAACATCGCATCAAACAGACCGTCTATTAATACAGCTTCATCTGCTGCTGCTGTGGGTAACAGCCCATGATTTTGACCGTACCAGAGACTAGTTAAGGTGAGAGCGATGCCAATGAGTAATGTCCAGATGGAATTTGGAATTTTCACGGCTTATTTGAGGTTTTACTTGATTGAATTTATTTAGTAACCCATATACCAAGGTAGTGCAGCTATGAGAAGATTGGGTCGCGATGTCTAAAATTTTTGTTAAGTTTTTCTCATGTTGCTTCTAGTAGCATTATGGCAACATAAGGTGCTATTTTTTGAGCAAATTGGCTAATTTATCCCCACTTGGTCTCTAATCCGCAAAAATTGAGCCAAAAGTTGGCAAATTTGTCAACAACTAATTATCGGTATCTTAAAAAATGCCTAAATCTTACAGTCAAGATAGCCCTGGAGGATTCAAATTATAAAGGAAAGCCCATCTGGCAATCTTGACCCATAGGTTAAGGTGTAGGTATGTGTCTTTTTCATTCTCTAGAGTGGATCGGGTATCGTTCATGAGTGAATTTGTCCTAGAACAACAAAATCAGGAGGCGAATCATCCCCAGGAACTTATTCGGCGCCTGGTTTGGAAAATTTGTATAGCCACTTTGATTTTGATGGCTATAGGTAGTGCTACTCGCGTAATGAATGCTGGTTTGGCTTGTCCAGACTGGCCCTTATGTTATGGCGAATTAGTGCCGACTAAACAAATGAATCTTCAAGTCTTCTTGGAGTGGTTCCATAGATTAGATGCTGCTTTAATTGGGTTAAGTGCGATCGCCTTGACAGGTTTATGTTGGTGGTATCGTCGTGTTTTACCTCTATGGTTACCAGGAGCTGCTACTTTTGCTCTGTTATTAATCGTATTTCAGGGAGTTTTGGGCGGACTGACTGTGACTGAATTGTTGCGGTTTGATATTGTAACTGCCCATTTAGCAACCGCACTCTTATTTTTCACTACTCTATTAGTCATTGGTACATTCCTTAGTCCTTACAAAGGAACAGGCGCTGTAGGCAAACTTCCTTGGGTGGGTTTAACAGCTGCAGTTTTGGTCTATCTACAAAGTCTTTTAGGTGCTTTGGTAGGTTCTCGTTGGGCATTACATCAATGTCTAGCAGGGGAAGAGTTGTGTGGTGTTATGTATAGCCATATTTTTGGTTTATTACCCCCCACGGTAGCAACTTTGGCCATGGTCTTTATTTCCTGGCGTACCCCAGCATTACATCCCGCTTTGCGAAAATTGGCTAATCTAGCAGGTGGGTTGTTAATTTTACAATTGCTGTTGGGTTTCGCCACCTTCCGATTACATTTACAAGTTGAACCTCTCACCGTAACCCACCAAGCAGTCGGAGCAACTTTGCTAGGCACTCTAGTAGTTTTTACGGTTCTGGCTTTACGAGACAGAAGTATTAGTAACCCTAGTTACCTAAATAACTAGTAATTGATAAAGGAAGTATAACCAACATGATTGAGACTAATGTCTCTCGTCACCATGATTCATTTTTGCAAGTGATTCACAGCTACTATCAGTTAACTAAGCCTCGGATTATTCCGCTGCTTTTGATTACTACTTCTGGTAGTATGTGGATCGCCGCTAAAGGACAAGTTGACCCTTGGCTATTATTAGTGACTCTTTTGGGTGGAACCCTAGCAGCAGCTAGCGCCCAAACCATTAACTGTATCTATGACCGGGATATAGATTATGAAATGGAAAGGACACGTCACCGCCCTATGCCATCTGGTAAGGTGCAATCTAGGGATGCTTTAATTTTTGCGATCGCCCTAGCTATAGCTTCTTTTACCCTATTAACTGTTTTTGCCAATCTACTGGCTGCACTTTTAGCATTTTCTGGTATTGTTTTTTATGTTTTAGTCTACACCCACTGGCTAAAACGCCATAGCACTCAAAACATTGTTATTGGGGGTGCAGCTGGTGCCATTCCCGCTTTAGTAGGTTGGGCAGCAGTTACAGATACCTTGAGTTGGGCAGCTTGGTTACTTTTTGCTATTGTATTTTTATGGACACCCCCCCACTTCTGGGCTTTGGCCATGATGATTCGGGATGACTACGCAAAAGTTGGGATTCCTATGTTACCCGTTGTCGCTGGTAATCAAGCCACCGTCCGACAGATTTGGTTTTATACGGTAATTACTGTGACCTCTACGGTATTGTTGTTTTATCCCTTACATGCTAGTGGGATTGTTTATGTGGTAATAGCCATGACTTTGGGTGGAATCTTTCTTCACAAATCCTGGCGATTATTGCAAAATCCAGAAGATAAAACTATTGCTAAAGAGTTGTTTTTGTACTCTATTTCTTACATGATGCTATTGTGTTTAGGAATGGTAATTGATAGTTTACCCTTTACCCATTATTTGGTGAGTACAATCCTCCACACTTTCCATTTGGTCGGTTAGGAACTTTCCACAAACAAACAAAAAGCGATCGTCTGGCGCGATCGCTTTTTAAGGACTCCAAAAGCTCTATAATCACAAGTATGAAAAAATGGACACTACAAAACTGAACGAAAGAAACATTTAATGATTACACTTTACATAGAAAGTAATTTTTTTATTGATTTTGCCAAAAAACAAGATCAAGATATTTATATATATCCGGTTGGTTTGTTGGGTTTCGTGCCTCAACCCAACCTACGATTACCCACGACAAAACTAGTCGGTTTTAAACTGACTTTCGCTTTGAGACCGGTCTCCCCCACAGACAGTCTCCAGGTAGGGGTTAATTTAAACAATTATGGTTAATCCCCTGGGGAGCTCCTGTATGGAGTGCTTAGCAATCGCATTTATATATATGCCGTTGGTTTGTTGGGTTTC